>JAQYVG010000357.1:0-1641 GCA_030145595.1 Desulfobacterales bacterium
CCTGTAAGCCCTACGGGCTGGCCTCCGGCTCGTAGAAGCGAGCCTACGCCTCGGAGAGAAGCGGAGCCGGAGGCCGGTTTATCCGGCTTGGGGTGGAAGAAAACTAAAATGACAGCAACTCAGAACAAAATTTCATTTGCGGCATCGAATCCCCGTGCTCATATCTACGTTGCCGGGAACCGCGGTATGGTAGGCTCCGCCATTGTTTCCAGGCTGCAAAGTGAAGGATACGACAACATTGTCACCCGAACCCATCAAGAGCTGGATCTGATCGATCAACAGGCGGCACGGAATTTTTTTCAGAATAAAAAAATCGATTATGTCGTCCTGGCTGCGGCTAAGGTCGGTGGAATCCACGCCAATAACACCTATCCGGCGGATTTTATATACCAGAACTTAATGATCACATCCAACGTAATTTACCAGGCATTCAAAAGCGGGGTGAAACGGCTTCTGTTTTTGGGCAGCAGCTGCATCTACCCCAAGCACGCCACGCAGCCGATGAAGGAGGAAGATCTTTTAACCGGCAAGCTTGAGCCGACCAACGAGCCCTATGCCGTTGCCAAGATTGCGGGAGTCAAACTCTGTGAATCATTTAACCGACAGCATGGAACCCGCTATTATGCGGTTATGCCGAATAATCTTTATGGACCCAACGACAATTACGATTTGGAGAATTCCCATGTACTTCCAGCCATGATCCGTAAATTTCATCTGGCGAAACTGGCTGTCCGGGGAGACTGGGCAGGTATTAATAAAGACCAATCCCGCTTCGGCGATATTCCGGATGATTTCATGGCGTGTCTGGTTGCCATTTGCAAGTCTTTTGGGCATAATCATAAGCTGCCTGATATGGGCTTAAAGGCACCGCCGGCAGTAAATCTCTGGGGCAGCGGCAGTCCCCGCAGGGAATTTGTGCATGTTGATGATATGGCTGATGCCTGCATCTTTTTGATGAATCGTGAAGACGAGGTTTTTGATTCACTGTTTGCCGAAAACCGTTTGCCGTTAATTAATATTGGCTGCGGAACGGATATTACCATCCGCGATCTGGCCGGACTGATTGCTGAAATCGTCGGCTATCAGGGCGATATTGTATGGGACGGTTCACGACCGGACGGGACTCCGCGTAAACTGCTTGATATTTCAAAGCTCGAACAGTTGGGCTGGAAATCGTCTATATCTCTGGCAGAAGGTATTAAGCGGACTTACGAATGGTATTTAGCTATTTGACTTGTTTTGCAATAAAGGTATACATAGAAAAGGACTTTTAGAATACAAATGCTTACAGATACTGGCAAGGAGGAAATCATGACAAAGGTAAGGTCCGGACAAACGGTTTTGTTGGCTATCGGGATGATAACGCTCTTTTTTTTCATCGTAAGCGGATGTGCCACTCTTAAATCAAGTACAAGCAGTTCCACCCAAGAGCTTGCAGTAAAAAAAAATAAAGAATCCGCCCCTTTATATTATGATTTCGGAGATGTGCTTATTCCAAAAGATTTGAAGGTGGACAAGAAATCATCTTATATCGTCCAGTCTCCGGGTTTTTTAACCGGCATTCTGGCCTTTAAAGGGGATATTGAAAGAAATGCGCTGATCGCTTTTTTTCAAAACAACATGGCAAAGGATAACTGGAGG
>JAQYVG010000357.1:1651-3108 GCA_030145595.1 Desulfobacterales bacterium
TGGCCTTTAAAGGGGATATTGAAAGAAATGCGCTGATCGCTTTTTTTCAAAACAACATGGCAAAGGATAACTGGAGGGAAATCAGTTTGTTCAAGTCTCCCCGGACAGGTACCATCATGCTGTTTCAGAAGGAAAACAGGTGGTGCGTGATCAGCATTAACGAAACAGACTATAACACATATGTTGAAATAGGGGTTGCGCCCACACTTAACGAGCCCGAATCCGGGTTATTAAAATAGTTATGAAAACCGGCATTAATAAAAAAAATATCGTTCTGGGCGTGTGCGGAGGGATTGCGGCATACAAAAGCGTTGAACTGTTAAGGCTGCTTATCAAGCAGGGTGCCAATGTCAGGGTCATAATGACTCAAAATGCCCGGGAATTTGTAGGACCTTTGACTTTTGAAGCCTTATGCGGTCAAGCGGTGTGTACCAGCCTTTTTGAAAAAGGCGCAGATGCTTCCATCAAACATATTGAGTGGGCCGAACAAGCCGATGCCGTTGTGATTGCCCCGGCAACAGCCAATATTATCGGCAAACTTGCCAATGGGTTGGCTGATGACGCTCTCAGCACCTTCATGACGGTCGTGACACGCCCTGTGGTTCTGTGCCCTTCAATGAACACGCATATGTATGAAAATAAAGCGGTTCAGAGAAATATTGAACGGCTCAAAGCTGACGGATATTTTGTATTGGAACCGGAAAGCGGGAAGCTGGCTTGCGGTATCACCGGCCCCGGCCGTCTTCCCGAACCAATGGATATTATGGACAGACTTATGCGCTGTCTTGCTCCTAAGGATCTGGAAGGTAAAAGGGTGTTGGTAACCGCCGGCCCCACTCGGGAGCCGATCGATCCTGTGCGTTTTATCAGCAATCCCTCTTCAGGCAAGATGGGCTATGCCGTTGCCAGAGCTGCGGAACACCGCGGTGGCCGTGTCGTCCTGATTACAGGCCCAACCGATCTGCCCGATCCTAACAATGTGACCGTTATTGGTGTTCAAACTGCCCGGGAAATGGGTGTAAAAGTTTTTGAGCATTTCGACCATTCTGATATTATAATAAAAGCAGCAGCAGTCTCCGATTTCAGACCCCGAGACCAGGCTGACCAGAAGATCAAAAAGGAAAATGATCAAGAGCTTTTGGCTCTGGAAAAAAATCAGGATATCTTGAAAGAACTCGGCAGAAGGAAAAAAGATCAAGTCTTGGTAGGCTTTGCTGCGGAAACTGAAAACCTTGAAAAATATGCGCAAAAGAAGCTTGTTGAGAAAAATCTTGACATGATCGCCGGCAACCTTGTGGGTCACCCCTCTGCGGGTTTCGGTTCAGATACAAATGAGATGACGCTTTTTTTTAAAGACGAAACAAAAGAGCCGCTTGCTGTAATGGATAAAGAAGCGGTTGCTCATATACTGCTTGATCGGATATTGACACTGATGAATTCGTAAAAAAATACGAATT
>JAQYVG010000358.1 GCA_030145595.1 Desulfobacterales bacterium
CCTAAGGTCCCAACGAGTTCTTTGGATCGTTCAACGCTAAAGGTTGACATGCGGGCACTGCCGTAAAACGACCAGTCTGCGGCTACAGCTGAAAACGCAAAGGCTCCTACCATTGCGATCGCTGCAAAAAATACAATAAATTTCTTCATCTTAGTTTTCCTCCTTAATGGGATTCAATTCATTACTGAATTTTTGGCCAAAATAATTTCTTTTTTTTCTTTGCGTCTGTTTCCAGCCACCTCCTTTCCCAGCAACAAAGTTCAATGCGACTTTTGAACTCCAACAAGCTGATTTAGCGTTAAGAATTGTGCCTGCATACAAACAGGCATTAAACTATAATATCCACTAACAACCAACTCATAAAATGTCAAGCGTTTTTGCGCCTATAATAATTTTGCAAGCCTTGGCCCACCGGACATTTAATGCGCCCAAATCGCCTTAAACACCTAGTTTCCCGGGATTTCCGGGCTGCCTGCCCGGCAAAACCAACGTGAAACGGTGAATTTATCGGTTACTTTGACAAAAAATTTACAAATGAAATCGCTTCGCGATTTTATTTTGTTCACCTTCACTAACCCCGCACTTTTGAACCTCATCAACCCAGGTTTAGCCGATCAAGTGCCCCGGGCTTTCAGATCGGGGAGCTTTTCGATAAGGCGGGGATCAAACTCAAATCGTTGCGGATTTCCGATTTTCATGGCCGGAAAATTCGGATGGGTCGGATTAATCAGAAAATTATGCTCTTCTTTGATTATTGTGCTGGGGACTTTTAAAACCGCATATTCAGTTCGCACAATCCACTTATGACCGATAATCTGAGTAGACTCGGATGGCGGAAGACGAGTCCAATCCTTGGGAAGCCTCCTCCGGGGGAAGATGAACACCTCGGAAGCGTTAAAAGAGACAGGAATTTTGATAAAACGCCGGCAGAGTAATTCTTCTCTTCCCAGGTGGACGATGATTTCTAAGGTTGCCAACGAAAGCGACTCTGCCGTATAGATGACCGGAATACCTGTCGGATTCCATCGACCCCCATACAGGCGGGCGCCCTCGCCTGTGAAGGCTTTCCGCTGATGCTTTTCTTTTACAATTCGCCAGGCCGTTATCATCCGGGGAACACTCCGTACTCGATGCGACCCAGCAAATTGATTACTTCTTGAGCGCCCAGTTCGGTATCGGCGTATTCCAGTGGAATTTTGTAGCCCAATCCCCGTGCAGGCTTTTTCAGCCAGTTTTCAGCAGCATCTTCGCTTTCCAGTACATCCAGGGCTTTATCATAGACCCTGGCGATCCGGAGCACTCTTTCAGATTCATCGGTTCTCAATCGTCCGTCTTGTCTCCTGCGTGTTAAGGTGCGCTTGGGGATTTGCACGATTTTGGAAAGCAAGTTATCAGAGACTTTCAGCCGGTCTCTCAACTTATCAAAGCTATCGGCCGGAAATCCTTGTTTGAGCGCACCGATTATATCATCGCTGTTTTTGGCCTTAATCCCTAATGATTGAATATTCATAGCGCCCTCCTGAGGTTTGGCATTTTACCTTATCATAAAGGCCATGTGCCAATTTGTAAAGAAAAAATTGGAAGGCGAAAGGTTCACCCGCCTTTAGCGACCAGCCAGTTGAAAACTATCGGCAACTTCTGCGAAAAAACAGCATCGGCCTTTTTTGATGCCATTATGGACACCGCTCTGCAGTGTGTCGGCTTGTCAAAGAACAACTTGGTTATGAATCCCGAAAGTTGAGTTACTATCCTTATTTGAATTCCATCCCGCACAGCTCCGAATGGCTGGGATCCTCCAGGCGGATAAATCTCCACTGCGTTCCGACCCCGTGAAGCGGGATTTACGCCTGAGGCGCACAAGTCCTCTATGTAAATTAAAGCCTTGACATACACATAATAATACATAATACTATATACTTATTAATGCTCATTGGGAGGTGTATAATGAATGCTGAAACCGTTCGATTGAACATTACCATTCCAAAAGATCTGGCTCAGGCACTAAACCGATTGGCCGGGCCCAGAAAACGCAGCCTTTTTATTGTTGAAGCCGTTAAACAGCAAATTGAACAAAAAGAAAAAGAAGAACTGAAAAAAAAGTTGGAAGAAGGCTATCAAGCTGCGGCTAAAGAAAGTTTAGCTATTACAAAAGAGTTTGAAGTCGCCGATTTGGAGGGCTGGGGTGAATATTAAAAGAGGAGGAATATATCTTGCCGCACTTGACCCTGTCATAGGGAAAGAAATCTCCAAAACCCGGCCGGTTGTAATCGTCTCCAATAACAAAAACAATGAATTCTCGGGTACGGTGACAATCTTACCCGTAACATCTAAAAATGTTCAGAAAATCTATCCTTTTGAGGTCTTTTTAAAAAAAGGGATCGGAAACCTTCCGAAAAACTCGAAGATTAAAGCTGACCAAATACGAACTCTGGACAAAAGCAGGATCGTAAAATTCATTGGCGTACTAGAAAAAAAAGAACTGGATCTGATAGATAAGGCTATATTAATTCATCTGGATTTATTTTAGTCCGGTCGCTTGGGGATATATCCACAGATTACGCAGATTTCACAGATTATATACAAACCTCCTGTGTTCGAGTGACTTAGCCCCGAAGTTAATCAAAAGGCCAACCTTCAATCCGGTTGCTTTGAGATTGTTGTTGATTACCCATATTCACATACTACATAAAATTGAAACCATTGAAAAAGAGGTCATGGGTTTAAAGCTATCTGTTATCAAGAAACGCACTCCTACAAAACAAAATGTTGTATCCCTCAAAGGTATTCTAAAGGGCGTGGAGATCAGTGGGAAAGATATCACCGCAGCAAAAAAATCCCTTTATGGTAAAGGTGTCCATAATCACAAAAGACAAGATCCTTCAAAAGCTACCTTCTATTAAAACCATCTGGTAAGATTAGGTGAAAGGTTCACCCGCCGTTGGCGACCAGGGTTTACCCGCCGATAAGCTTGGCGGGCTAAAATTACTATCCTTATTTAATTCATCCCACGCTGCCCCGATGCGGGACTTTCGTCAAGCTCCTACAAGCGGTATGGAACTAATTTTTATAACAAATAG
>JAQYVG010000359.1 GCA_030145595.1 Desulfobacterales bacterium
TCGTCACCATGGCGGACAACAGGCGCCAGAGGCTCTTTGGAAATAATTTCGGGCAGCAGGACGTAATCGTCGGGGTTAGGTGCCACGGATCGGTGGGCAGCCAATTGGGAAGCGTCAGAGGTCAGGACGTCGCAGCGGCCGGCAAAAAACGCTTTCGAAAGCTCGGCGGTCTGCTCGATGACCACCGGTTTCCACTTCATCATTTTATTACGGAAGAAGTCTGCCGCGTTCATTTCGGTGGTGGTTCCCGGCAGAACGCACACCGTAGCGCCTTCCAGTTCATTCGCGCTTTTCACACCCAGTTTCTTGGGCACCAGAAATCCCTGGCCGTCGTAATAGTTGACGTGGACAAAATTCAACCCGTTGGTGGTTTCGCGGGTCAGGGTCTGGGTAGTATTGCGGCAAAGAACATCAATCTCTTTGGACTGAAGGGCAGGCAGACGTTGTACGGCTGTAAGGGGAATATATTTCGCCTTGTTTGCATCACCGAAAACTGCTGCGGCAATGGCTCGGGCCGTATCCACATCAAGCCCGTTCCATACACCCTTCTCATCCGGCATGCTGAATCCAAATACGCCGCCGTTGACACCGACCTGAACAAACCCCTTGGCTTTGACATCATCAAGGGTTCCAGCAACGGCCATACCGGCGGTAACCATTAGAAACGCCAATGCAACTGCTACGCATACTTTACAAAATTTCATGCCTTGTACCTCCTTTGTAGGTTAAGTTGGTTAATTCCAGGATTTCTCCAATACGATTCCTGTTTATTTCCATCCCTTAGCCGAATTTTGAACGTTATACCATCTCTTCACGATTCCATATAACGCCTGCCCGCAAAGCTATTGCTTGGGAGGCGGGCGGGCGGTTCCGCCACCCTAAAAAAAGGAAGTTCCTATCCCATTGAATTATTTTACTAATACCACAGGTATCAGTTTTTGCAAATACAAAACTTAATATTGATGACCGCTTACAAGATCTTTGGAGATCCATATGGAATAATGTTGACCATATCATCTCCTAAATTTTTTAGCATGTACCGTCGTATTTTTCAGGATAAATCCCCATGCTCCAGGACATTTACCCATAAAAATAAGCCGTTTCCCCTATGGACAATTTTATAATAGCTGCAATAAAATTCTAAGACAATATCCACTTTATGTGCTCTTTTGAACCTTAACCTTGTTCAAGGATAATAGAGAATCAGATAATGTTGGCAAGATTTAAAGAATCAAAATTTTCTGATTATGGGTCCAAATGGAATCTTTCAAGCCGTCGTTATCCCAATAAGACCCCAAACAAGCGGTATCAAGTTTACAATTTTACCCGGGCCTACCGAAGCTGGTTTATCCCTTATATAAAATCACGCATCCAACCCGGTAAATTTAGGCCGCTCCTTTCATTTCTTTACACGGATCTCAACTGCAATCTAGACTGCCACTATTGTTATAGCCGGAACAAACACATAGAAGGGATGACCTTGCAGGTGGCAAAAGATGCCGTAAATTGGCTCCAATCCGTTGGTTGCAGAGTATTGGCTTATATGGGTGGAGAGCCTTTAATACGCAAAGACTTCCTAATAGAGTTAACGCGATATGCAGCGGAAAAAGGTTTTTTTGTATATCTTCCCACAAACGGCATTCTTATGAACGAGGCGTTTATTGATGAAATCGGAAAAGCAGGGATATCGGTTATCAACCTTGCCGTCGATGCCATAGATCATTATAAAGGGATACCCAAATACTTAAATCGCATCAATTCTCAGTTCCAATATCTGATAAAACAGCAAAAGAGATACAATTACATTACCTTCTTGAATATTAACATCACCAAATACAATTTGAAAGATGTCAGAACGCTCACTAAAGTTGCCCATGATCACGGCATTGCAACGGACTATCATATCAATGAACCGCCACAGATTGAATATGAACATTTCAAAAACGAACAGGACGGCGCATGGATTACGAAAGCGGAGTTTCACGCGGTCGATAAACTTGTCGACTGGCTGATTCGGAAAAACATAGAAGGATACACCATGGTCAACTCTGTGGAGCACTTGAACGCCATGAAGCTTTTTATTCGTCGCCGGCTCCCGCCTTGGCCCTGTCTCGCTGGAAAATCCTCCATGATAATACGACTGGATGGCAGTTTTACCCCCTGCATGGAACTGTATGGAACCGATGAAGACTGGGGGAACATATACAAAGGCCACAAATTCGACCCGGACAGATTGATCCGTCTAAAGCAACACTGCAGTCCAAATTGCCTTTCCACCTGCAACTTCCAGGTCAACCACTACTCCAGCTCCCTATCCTTTTCACTTCAGTGGCTGGCCAAACATGCCTATTCCAGCTTTTTAGGTGTTTCTTAAAATAACAAGCTTGAAAAAATCTGCCCATAGGTATAAATTAATTTTGTGTGTTTTGTGGCAAAATTGTTTTTCGTGATTTCCCATTAAATTTTTTAAGAGGTTATTCGATGGAAAATAAAACTTTAAACCGTAAATTTTCGGGGGCCAGCCGATACATACTGGATGATGAACTGGCCAGTATCGTTAACATCTCCATGGCGTTAGAGATGCCGCTTCTGCTCAAAGGAGAGCCGGGTACCGGAAAAACCATGCTGGCCCATGCCATTGCAGAAAGCTTGAAAATGCCCCTTATTGTACTCAATGTCAAATCAAGCATGAAGCTCGTGGACGCCCTTTACCAGTATGACACCCTCACACGTCTTAACGACAGCCGTTTCGGCGATTCCCAGCGGGATGTGAGTAAAATCGAAGAATATATCAGGATGGGCAAGATCGGCCAGGCCTTTACATCAGAAACTAGAACCGTCCTGTTGATCGATGAAATCGATAAGGCCGACACCGATTTTCAGGATGACATGCTCGATGTACTCGATCAGATGGAATTTGATATCATCGAAATCGACAAAACCATCAAGACCAAATACCGCCCTGTAATCATTATCACCTCCAATGCCAAAAAGGATCTGTCGGACCCGTTTCTGGGCAGATGCAATTTTCATCACATTGCGTTTCCGGATTTGGAGAT
>JAQYVG010000035.1 GCA_030145595.1 Desulfobacterales bacterium
TGACAGTTCAGGCAGCGAAAGTTGCAGCCGGCCGTGGCAATGGAAAAAGCCTTTGTGCGCGGTTTAAAATGAAACAGGGGTTTCTTTTCAATGGGATCGATATTCACGCTGCAAGGGTTGCCGTATGTCAGCGTGTAAAGAGTGCCGTCCATGTTGACCCTGCTGCGGCAGACACTGCGGTCGCCCGGAGACAGCTTACAGCGGTTGGGACAGATACCGCATCTTACTTTGTTGTTGTCCAGTTTTTTGTACAAAAAACCCTCATGGGACCACTTCCACATTTTTTTCGGGGCATCACCTTTGAACACTTTACCGCGGATGTCTCCGGTAGCGGAAAGAGAGCTTTTTGTGATTGAAAGCGGCCAGAAGGCCTTAGCGGTTGCGGCGCTGCCAAGGTACGCCGCGCTACAAAAGAGAAAATGACGTCTGTTAAGTTTTTTCATGGCTTCTCGCTATTACAATCAGGCTGGAAAGCTTCAGGCCGATCAAGGCGACGGCCGCCCAGACAATTCCAAAATAGGGAATCAACACCACACTGGTAACCAGGCTGCCGCAGGCTGCGCCCATGAGATCGGCGGAAAAAGTTTGCGTGACCGCCGGAGCATCACTACCTCGCAAAAAGAGCGCCAACGGAAATTGAAAGCCGCAGGCCAGTGATACTATAAAACCGAAACCCAGGAAAAAGGCCACCGGCAATCGATCGCCCCCGTATTTTATGGCCAGGATTAAAAGTATTGTCAAGGCTATCAGCAGGCCGTCGGTCAACATCAGAGCCCGATTTCGGTGGTGGCGCAGTCTTTGCCCGTACCAGGCGCCCGGCAAAAGGCCTGCCAGGAAAACCGTGACAATCAAACCGATCTGCAGATAAATATAACCGAAAAAAATCTGAAATGCAAAGATTACCAGAACTTCGCTGCCCATCACCATGCAACCTGTTGAGAATAGAACATATTCTTCCCGGGTTATCCGCAACAGATAGATCACGAACAGCACCGTAAGGGCGAAGATGAAGCCGGCCGGAGAGGTGGCAAATTTGGCAAACCACTGCGAAAACATCAGGCGCATCAGCATTGGAAAATCATCGCGGTTTGTGGGGGTGGCGGGGTCCAACAGGTTATTTAAGCGCGCAATTCTTTCCGGGGTCAGATCGCCGTAGAAATAGCCGCTGATGTAGGCGGTGCGGATCCCTTTGCGATGCAGGCTTGCCGGGATGTCGGTTTCAATGGGCCGGGAGCTGCACAGAAAAATAATCTTTTGCCCGGGGAGCAGCAAAACGTGATCGAAATACTGTGTTACGGTATTGTAAAGCGAAGAGAGTTTCTGGCGTTGAGGTTCAGCCAGGTAATTGTCAAATCCCTGCATGGAAAAGCTCAAAACTCCGTGGGGGGCGAGCCTGCGTCTGGCCAGCGCAAAAAAACGGTCGGTGAAAAATCGGTTGATTTGAAAGGTGTCAGGTTCGCTCAAGTTGACAATAATGGCATCGTATTTTTTTTCAGACTGGGCCAGATAGGCGCGGCCGTCCTGATGGATGACGTTCAGACCCGGAATGGTTTTGAGCAGGCCGAAGCGGAACTGGACTTCGGCAACCTGGGGGTCGAGTTCCGCAAAATCGACCGCATCCGGCCGGTACTTATGCAATTGTGTCAGCATACCGCCCTGGGCGGAAACCAGCAGAATCTGTTTGGCCTGCGGCACCTGGGCCAGGGGGTAATGGATGGTTTCTTCGGCCATGACCAGGTTCTGACTGGAAAAAAGCGGAGTCCCGCCAAGGAACAAGGTAGATTGCTCCTGATCCTGATGAACTTCAATCCGGCCGTAGCGGGATTCGCGATAATAAACCAGTTTTCCTTCAGCCGGTGCCAGGGAAGACGTTTCCGCAAACACACAATAAAGAATTATGGCCAGTGTTAGTCCCGTGCTCAATATTGATAGGATGCGACGGTGGGAAGATAACCCAAAGAGTAGATAGGTTGCTGCAAGCAGCGGTAAGTTGGCCAGCAATGCAGCTTGCAGGGGAGTGACCAGATACACCAGGGCAAAGGAGAACAGGGCACCGCCTGCAACATCACCCAGGTTATCGGTGATGTAAATACGTGTGCCGGAAAAATCAGGGCTTTCAGTCTGGATGACAAACAAGCTGTAGGGCAGCACAAAGCCGAGCACAAGACAATAAGGCGCAAGCGTAAAAAACGTATAGGCTAAGGTGGGATAAAAGCCCACGGATGTACCGTGGATAAAAAATACGTCGCGCAGCTCGCGAATCGCCAGAATCTGTACAGCCGGTAATCCCGCCAGCAGCAGGGAAAGCCAGCCCAGTCGGTTGACAGTGGGGCGCCAAAAGCGCTGAGTGATCCAGTGAGCCAGAATGGTGCCGAGCCCGCCTAAAAACAGCCAGTTAAAGAGTATCAGGGCGATGATGAACTCGTTGCCCAGAAATTGGGCTAAGAATTCGCGGATAATCAGCAGCTGGGTGACCACCGAGGATATACCCGTGGCGATGACCACCCGCGTTACGGCGCGTTCAGTTTTCTTCTTCAAAATATTGAACCTGGTAGGTCAGGATTTTCAGCTTACCTTTTTTCCATTCAATGGCAGGCAAGCCGGCTTTGCGGCATAGCTGGGACAGAAAGTCTTCAGGCCGGGGCAGCTGTTCCCAGACTTGAGGCAGAAAAGTGGCGCTGGCCGATCCTTTTCTGAGAATGACGCCGTCCACATGCGGCCGCAGTTTGGCAAGCAGGTCCATGCCGTCGAGGTATTCGAGGGGCTGCGGATCGGTAAGAATGCTGACTTCGATCTCTATTTTATCGAGTTCTTCGGCCTCCAGCTTGGAAAAGCGGGGATCACGAAAAGCGGCATTGACGGCGTTGCGCCGGACGCCTTCCAAAATTGATGCAGTGGTCTGTAAACTGCCGATACAGCCACGCAGCCGTCCGTCAATAGTGAGGGTTACGAACGTACCGCGGCTTTCCTGAAAGTCCAGATCTCTTAAGGAATCAGGATCAGTTTTGTCAGAAACGTGTCCGAGTTTTTGCGATATGGTCTCCCGGGCAAGTTTTATCAGCGTTTGTCCCTGATGCTGACTCAAATTTCGGGAAGAATCATTGTTGTCTTGCATAGCTGAACCTCCGTAAAAGGCGATGGCAGTATAGCCGACTACCCGCCGGTGATCTCCGGCAGTGTCTCCGCTGTTTGAATAGTGGAGCAGCAGCGGTTGCCAGCCGTATCGACGGGCCATGCTCATCGCTATCAAAATAGGTATTTTGCCGCAGGCGGCGTTATCACGCTCAAGCAGATTGTCGACCTTTAAATTTAAAATCATCCGGATGGTTGCTTGATCCCGCTTTGTGGCTTGGGAATACGGTAAATAGTGGGACAGGTCCGAACTGACCACCAGCAGGGTGCGTTCATCCAGCAACGGATCGATTGCATCCGCCATCGGAGCGATATTCCCCCGGCCCACAACGATAGGGACGAGCTCGAAGTTTTTAAGATAGGTTTGCAGAAAAGGGAGAACAATCTCTAAGGAGTGCTCAAGACGGTCTGAAGCAGGAATAGCCTGAAACAGGTCTGATTTGCGACGCAAACTGGCTGCATCGTCATGTGTTTTGATCAGCCCCAGGGGGGTTTCATACGCCACCACATCGCTGACGGCGCAGCCTGCAAATCCGATCTTGTGATCCGGAGCCATGACGACGACCTTGTCAAATTGGTTTTTCTTCAATACCAGCGAAGCATATGCTGCGGTTTGTCCGGAATATTTGTAACCTGCATGGGGCAGAATCAGGGCCTTAAGGGATGTGTTCGGAGGCTTTTGAATCTGGCCGGTTTTTACCTGGCGGGTCAGGCGGTCAATCATTTGGGCCAGCTCAGATCGTTCTCCAGGATACCAGGAGCCGGCATATACCGGCATACGGATAACCTCGGCTTTCACTTGACTGCCTGCAGGAAACAGTGCCAGACAGAAAACCATAAGGATTTTGATCAACGGATAGATGAGTTGTTTCATAGGGTACAACTAAATATAAACTTTTGGGATGCAAAAGAAGTTAGGCATACCATGTTTCGGGGAGTTTTTTCTGTTGTCCGCTACATGGATAATCATATTTTAAACCGTGTGAACTCGCGTATAAAGGTTCGTAAAGAAAGAACAGAGGCCTTGACAATAAAATCAATTGGTTTGCTTAACTACAGGTGATTTCTTGCGATGATAGATTTTAACAATACGTCTGTTCTTCCTAACGATCCTTAATACACTCAAACAGCACACGCTTTAAAATCTGATCATCCATTGCGCTAATTTTACAGCTTTATGATTAAAATCCCTTAAGGCTGATCACAATATAAATACAATGGGCGCCAAATACTGTCAAACAAAAACACGAAATCTTGTTTTCTCACGCGCCTGATTCGTTCATTTACAAAACATTAGGGATGAAGCTGTAGCAGGCCTACCGCGAATCCCTAATAACGCAGGGAATGGGCGAATCAGGCCGTGAGAAACCCGGGTTAGCTGATGGGATGCACTATCTGAGACGCAGGAACTATTCGCACCTTTTTTTGCAGATCCGGCAGCATTTCGCGCAGTACTGTATACGTTTCGATATGCGGGTGGGCGATGCCGACGGCTTCACCGCGATTGTGGGCGATCTGGATCAATTGGTTGATCTGCCGGCGGATGAAATCCGGGTCGACGATATGATCGATAAATACATCCCTTTGGGCAAAAGGAATCTGAAACAGGCGCGCTGACGGCTTGCAGAGTGAATTGAGGGTCGTAAGGCTGTCGATGAAAAAGAGCTCTCTTTGCTTCAGAACAGAAAAAATCTGGTAAATTTGGCTGGAAACCGTGGTCATTTTTGAACCCATATGGTTGTTGACACCTTTAATTCCAGGGACGGCATCCAGATTTTTTTTGAGCTGGCTGATAAGTTCGTCCGGAGACATGGATGTCAAAAGCGCTCCCGGGCCGGGATTGACCTGGGGATATTCATGCGGCTCCATGGGCAGATGGAGCATAACATCAAGACCCTTTTTGCTGACTTTACGTGCAAAGTTTTTTTGGGCGGGGGTGTGTGGCAGCAGCGAAAACGTTAGATCGGCATCAAGCTGGAGAAATTTATTGGCGGTCTTGAGGTCAAATCCAATGTCGTCGATAATAATGGCGACTTTGGGCAATTTCCCGGGTAAACCGGGCAAAGGTATAGGGGCCGGTTTAGGGGGAATGACTATCTCTTCGGGATAAATCTCAAATTGGGGGGGCCAGACAGACGGGTGTATTCCGACAGGCTGAACCGGCTGTTTGCGCAATATCAGATAATGGGTGATAACTCCGGCGGCCACAACCAAAATAATCAGAACAAATAGTCCGGCAAATGTTCGTTTCAGATGTGTTTTCAGATTGTCGTTTTTTCGAGACCGGCGCTTTTTTATATTCTTTTGCTGCCGCGGTTTTTGTTTTTCCATGTCAGCTGAGATCGATCACTGCTTTAACTTGAGACCTTTGAAAACGCCCCCTTTTGTCCAATCCCGGCGTTAGGCTCAAATTTTAATCCTCGAAATACTCAATGTATGCCTGTGGTTAAAATTTTCGCCTGCCTTGGCCTTGAACAAAATTGAATATTTTCAAAGGTCTCAACTTTTCAAGCCCTTGAAGATTCCATAACTTAAAAGAATATCGAGCGCGCGCATTACCTGGTTGTCGGACTTGAGTCTTTCAATCTCAAGTTGACCAAACCTTGATTTGGCAGCGTCTAGCTGAGAGTCTTTGTTGCTGTCCGTTTTATTTTTAGACTTGGGTCGTATTTTTTTATCCCTTTTGGGTTCCGCTTCGAGATGATTTTTCAGATCTTTTTCTTTTGTCAAGCCTTCATCTTCATCCAAATCCAGGTCCTCGATGCGTTTGTGTTTTACAATAATATCCGGTTCAATACCCTTAGCCTGGATCGACCGGCCGCTGGGGGTGTAATATCTGGCAATAGTTAATTTGAGTCCGTAACCGTCGCGCAAAGTTTCTACCGTCTGGACCGAACCTTTGCCAAATGAAGTTGTACCCAGAATCAGTGCCCGCTTTTGATCCTGAAGGGCCCCGGCAACGATTTCCGAAGCACTGGCACTTCCGCCGTTAATCAATACCACCATGGGATAGCTGCGTGGGGGATCATCAGGTTTTGCGTTGAAAATTCTTGTGTTTCTTTTAGACCGTCCTTCAATAGATAGTATTTTCCCCTTTTCAAGGAAAAGATCCGCAACTTTGATAGACTGGTCAAGCAGCCCGCCGGGATTGTCACGAAGATCCATAATTATCCCCTTTAAAGGGGTGCCGCCGGCTTGTAATTTTTTCAAAGCTTTAACGATGTCTTGGGTTGTGCTTTCTCTGAAGTTAGTGACCCAGATATATCCGTAGCCGGGCTTTAAGGATAGAGACTTAACGCTTTCAATGGGGATAACATCCCGGATCAGTTTATACTCCAGCGGTTCTTTAAGCCCCTTGCGGACGATTGTAACAGAAACTTTAGTCCCTTTGGGACCTCTTATTTTTTTAACCGCGTCCCGCAAATCGGTGACCGACTCACTGTCCACCTTAATGATTCTATCACCGGCTTTGATACCGGCTTTATAGGCCGGAGTACCCTGGATGGGTGAAATTACCGTAACGAAACCGCTGCGCGTTGTTATACTGATGCCGATACCGGTGAACTCACCCTGGGTATCGACCTGCAATTCTTTTAGTGCATCAGGCAGCAGCAAGGATGAGTGGGGGTCAAGGCTATGGACCATTCCCTGGATAGCCTTTTCGATCAATTCTTTGGTATCAACAGCATCCACATAGTTTTTTTCAACCAGTTCAATTACATCGGAAAAAATTTTAAGGCCTTTATAGGTTTCTTCCGCAGTTGCTGAAAGACTGTTGTAAAAACCGGACCCTATAATTACGACGGTAATAGCGATGGCCATTACCAGACATAATCTGATGTTTTGTTTTTTCTTGAGACTCATGGGTTCTCCTTATAAGATAAAATCTCTTCGCGATTTTATCTTAGCCTTTCTTTATCCATTTAAGCGGATCAACAGGTTTCCCGTGATGGCGCACCTCAAAATGGAGGCTGGGGCCGATCAGAGAACCTGTATCCCCGACCGTAGCGACCACCTGGCCTTTTTCGACAATATCGCCTTTGGAGGCGAAAAGTTCTTCGGTATGGGCATAAACCGTATAATAATTGTCTCCGTGATCGACAATTATCACATTGCCGTAACCTTTTAGCCAGCTGGCATAAAGAATTTTGCCGCCAAACACAGTACGAATCGGTTCGCCTCTGTCGGCTTGAATCACGATACCGCTGCGGAAATTTACCACATTAAATTTTCTATTTTTGTAAGGACCAAAATAATCGACTATCTTACCCCTTACAGGCATATTAAGCAATCCTTTTAAAGAGGTAAAGTCTTTTGGTGAATTTTTTTTTATCTGACCGGAGGCTGCTGCTGCTGAACTTAATGATTTTATAATTATATTCAAATCTTTAGCTGCTTGTTTCAAGGATTCAATCGCCGCCTTTTCCAGAGTTCTTTTGCTGCGAATATCATCCAGCAGGCTTGCACGTTGCGCTCTCTTAGCAGCCATTATCTGGATTTGCTCTTCCAGATCGTCCTCCAAAGAGAGCTTTTCCTTTTTTTGGGTGTTCAGCCGGAACAGCAGCATTTGAAGCTCGAGTTTATTTTTCGAGAGGTTTTCCCTGGTATTCTGGTCATGTGAGAGAATTAGTTCCAGGTATTTTTTGCGTTGAAAAAGATTAAAGAGGGATTCGGCCGAAGCCAGAACATTCAGGCGGCCCAGCCAGTTCAATTTGTATAGTGAGACCAGTCTTTTGGCTGCATATATTTCGTTTTCTTCAATTTTTTTCACCAGATCTTTTGATACAGCGGTGGTTTCCGAAATTTGTTTTTCAAGTGTGATCAGATCTGTGTTTGATTCCGAGGCCTTTTTTCTGGCAGTGTTCAGAGCTAGATCAATATGATTTAAGTTGTCGATAATGTTTAATTCCTTGGTAGTAAACATCTGAACTTCAGTTTCGCCCTTTTTAATTTGTAGGCTAATATTTTTCGCTTTTTCTCTGAAGCTTTTAATATCATTAACTTGATCCGCCTTTAGCTGCTTGTCAGTCAAAATTCCTGTTCCTATGATATTAACATACCGTTCGCGATTGCGAATATAACCGATCTGTCCCTTGTATGAGATTTTGAGCCAGCCGTCGATTTGTTCCAGAATTCGAATCTTTGTGCCTTTGCGGAGAATCTTAAGAGAAGGGTAGGCCTGATTAGGTCCGGTTCGCAGGTGCAGCAAACTGGCGGTTATGATTCCGACTTGGGGCTGCGAAGCCTGAATTTCGGCCGAATGTTGGATTAACAAGACCGTGGCGACAACAAGTATTAAGGCTTTAGAAAATGTTTGAGAGAAAGATAACATCCTAACCATCCCACACACGTACTGCAAAATATAAGTGCGCCGTAAACCTTAATAGAGAGAAATCTGACCGTAAAAAGGTCAGGGGCAAAGCTCTGTTGGACATTTGAAGATACAATAAGAAAGGTAACAAATAATGCAGCCAGGCCGATAGTTCCACCTAAAGCTCCCTGGATTATGCCTTCAATGTAAAAAGGAGCTTTGATGAAGCTGTCGGCGGCACCAACCAGACGCATGATTTCTACCTCTTCGCGCCGTGTATAGAGTACAAGACGGATCGTATTGGCCACGATAAAAACAGCTGCCACAGAAAAAAGGCCGCCCAGGGCGAAGCCCGTCAATTTGAACAGGTTGAAGATATTCGTAAATCGTGCCAGCCACTTGTGAGCGTATTCGACATCGTTGATCTCGGGCAGCGCCTCAAGGCTGGTTGTCAGTCCCTCAATTTTTTCCTGGATTTGAGATGTTGGTATCATTCGGATTTCAAAAGCATCAGGGAGCGGGTTTTCCTTAAGATCGACAAAGAGAGAAGGTTGCCGTTTCATCTGGTCTTTCAGCATTTGCAGGCCTTCTTCTTTTGAGATGAATTTGACATTCTTGACCGCGTCAAAATCTTGAATTTTAAATTTCAATGCCCCAATGTCGGCGCGAGGGATATCCGGCCTTAGATAGGCCATGATTCGAATATCTTTTTGCCAGGAACTGATGATATCGCTGGTGTTGACAAAAAAAAGCGCAAAAGCGCTGACAATAAGAATCGATATCGCAATGGTAATGATGGTCACCGCGTTCAAAAACTTGTGATCCAAAATGTCCTGGATAGCACGTTTATAGTGAAGAATCATAAATAATTGGTCACTCTTAAATCGTTTGTAAAAAAAGCGAACTCATCAGGTGTTTAGTGTTTGGTTTTTAGTCTTTAGTGTTCTGTTTCAATTATATAAAGATATACCAAATTTGTCATATCACAAAACACAAAAGACAAAACACTAAACCACTTTTGCAAGCAGTTACGCTGAAGGCTGAACACAGCCCTGTTTCAAATGGACAATGCGGCCGCCAATTTTATTAAGCAACTCTTTGTCGTGGGTTGCGATGACAAGCGTGGTGCCTCGAGTGTGGAATTTTTTAAGAAGTTCAATAATTATATTGGCAGAGTCTGAGTCCAGACTGCCGGTAGGTTCGTCGGCAAGGATGATTATCGGGTCGCCGACAACAGCCCTGGCAACAGCTACTCTTTGCTGTTCGCCACCGGAAAGAATCGGGGGAAACGAATCGATTCTTTCTTCCATTCCGACAGTTCTGAGCACACTTCTTACCTTTTTCTGGATCAAGCGCCTTTGTTTTCCCATAGCTTCGAGAACAATTGCAACGTTATCAAATACGGTTTTGGTAGGTATCAGCTTGTAGTCCTGAAATATTATTCCAAGCTTGCGTCTTAAAAAGGGTATGCGTTTGCTAGAAATCCGCGCCAGATTCATGCCGTCAACCAATATTTGCCCTGCCGATACTTTTTCATCAAGATACAAAAGCTTCAGCAGTGTTGTTTTGCCTGCTCCGCTGGGACCGCTGATTAACAGGGAGTCGTTTTTGGGAATATCAAGGGTGACGTCGGTCAGAGCATTCTTGCCGCCGTATTTTTTATAAACATGGAAAATTTGAATAATTGAATTTTTGCTTTGAGTGTCAATCATTCAATAATCTCTTGACCAATGGCCCGGTATAGAGCAGCTTTTGATATTTTAAATGCGTACAAAGCTTTATAATAATTGGTAATTGTTTTGGAAAGGAGTGTCTGGGCATCCAGAACGTCGGTGGAGGTGGCTACCTGTGCTTTGTAACGCTCCTCGTTAATTCTGAAGTTTTCTTTGGCCTGTTCAATGGCCTGTCCAACCGTGACAATAGCCTTTTCCGCTTCTTGTGTTCTCAGATAGGCTTTTTTTACCTGAAGATGAATGTTGTCGAGAATTTCTGTTTTTTGAAGCTGCGCCTGAGATAAACGGGAATGTTTCTCATGGATTCCGTATGTAGTTCGGCCCCACTCCCAGAAATTCCATGATGCTGTGGCTAAAATGTTCCAGCCGCTGGGATCAATAGTACCTGTTCCGCCGTCAACATTCCAATCGGTTCCGACGTTGAAATAACTGCCCTGGAGGTCAATTGAGGGGTAATAATTTTTTCTGGCAAGCGTTACCTCCTTTTCCGCAATTTCAACCTCCAACGTGGCCACCTTAATTTCCAGCCGGTTTTTGTCAGCTTCGGAAAAACAATAATCAAGATCTTGCTTAAATGAAAAATAATCTGTAATATCATCTATTTTTACGGGGGTATCCAGTGGTCTGCGCAAGAGAATGTTAAAGTCCGATTCAGCATTTTCCAAGTTATTTCTAGCAACAATCAACTCCTGCTTAGCATTGGCCAACTCAACCTGGGCCTGCAGATAATCATTTAAAGGGGTCATCCCGACCTGATAGTAATTCTGGGCCACTTCCTTTTGAGCCTGGATTTGTGTTACGGTTTTTTGGGCGACATCAAGCAGTTTTTGGGCCTCTAACATTGAAAAGTAGATATTTTTGGCATTAAAGATAATATTTTGGCGAACGAGTTTTTCGTTGATTTCCGCCACATCGAGACCCAGGCTTGCGATCTTATACTGATTTAAATTAGCAAACCCTGTAAAGATCGGCTGAGTGACCGTGGTTGTAAAAGAGTATTCCTGTGTAGAGCCCAATACGAGTCCGCCGAATGTAGAGGCTTCATCATGACGATTAAATTTGTAGGTAACATTAAAGGTTGGGAGAAAAAATGTTTTCTGTTCTTTTTGGGTGGCCTGAGCCGCCTTTGTCCCTTCTTGGGATGATTGTAATCCGAGATTGGCCTCTATGGCGCTTTCGATCGTCTGTGCGAGGGTCAATAGTTCAACGGGTTTTTCAGCGGCAAAAACCGAAAAAGTTAATGCCAGGCCTATCAGGAAGTTTGCCAATAGAGACGGGAAGATTTTTTGCAATATCATAATATTATTATCTGAAACCTCCGAATAAAGTTTTTATCGCGGGTTTTGAATTGACCCGCGAGATTTTTATTGATATGCGAGGATTGAGTTGAAGGAGTGCTGTCAACAGTTTTCCTTGCTCAGAGCCTCCACTGAATCCCATTAAACAGGCTTCTTCCATTTCGGTGGAGGCTTTTTTTATACCGAATCAGCATTTTAAAATCAACAGTTTCTTGGATAGTATTTTTTTTCTAAAACTACAACCACTAACAATGATCGAGTTTTGACTCGATTGAGGTTTAAACAAATGGAGCCGCGGATAAAATGAAAAAGGAACTTATCGACCTGCTCTGCCGCAAATCGTTTAAATACAGCCAGGAGCCGACCTTTAAGCTGGTGTCAGGTAAAATGAGCCATTTTTATGTGAACTGCAAGCCAGCGACGTTGAGCCCCAGAGGGATGTTTCTGGCCGGCAATCTTATATTTGACACAATTGAAAATTTAAATCTGGACGGAATCGGGGGGCTTACATTCGGTGCCGATCCTATTGCAATTGCTGCGGCGTTTGTCTCCGAATTGAGAGACAAACCTGTCAAGGCCTTTTCAATTCGCAAGACCCGTAAGGATCATGGGATTGTCCGGTGGATCGAAGGGGATATGAACCCGGACGAACGGGTTGCCGTTATCGATGATGTCGCCACTACCGGGGGGTCTACTATTAAGGCGATTGAACGCGCCCGGTCAGAGGGGCTGGATGTTGTCAAGGCGGTTATTTTGGTTGACCGTCAGGAAGGCGGGCTTGAAAATATTCGTCAACATGTGACGGATGCTGTAGCGGTTATTACCAGGGATGAGTTGATGGCGCGCTGGAAGCTACAAGGAACTTAATACCTTAGGAATACTGAACAACGGTTATAAAATTAAAGGACTTAAAACGCTAAGATATGAATCGGCGTATATTTTTGAAAATCATACCTCATCGAGTCGTTTGCGCATCGATGTGGTAAAAAAGTATCACTTTATGTGATAAAAAAGTGTCACTTTATTTGCTTTTTCTTGTCATTATTATCCATTTCTCAGAACCTTCCTGAAAAAACATAATCCCATAATTATTAATTTATTTAATATAAATAATTAGTTGGATGGTACTCGGGTAACGTTAAAAAAAACTGTCATTTAAACGGCATAAGATTTGCATTGAATGATTTGCAAAGAAGATAACGTGGAATCAAATGGCACCTATTTCCATAGGCAAAAAAAATCTTTTCAGTGAAAGTTTCAAAAAAAATTATAAGGAGGTGAGTAAATTGAAAAAGGTATTATTAAGTCTAATTCTTGTCAGTTCTCTTGTCTTTATGACCGGATGTGCGCAATCTAGGAAAGTTAAAAGAACAAAATATCCAAAACAGACAAAACAGAAAAACTATACAAAACCGAAAAAACATATAAATGGATTAAGTATTTATAAGGTTCGACGAGGAGACAGTCTTTCCGGGATCGCTAAAAAACATAAGATGGATTTTAATAAATTTCTTCGTGTCAACCGCTTGACGGCAAGGAGTACTATACATCCCGGACAACAACTTTATATTGAACCCAATAGTGAGTTGCGCAAGCGTTTTATGAGTTACTAAGAGGGTTTTTCTTCGCTCTTGGATCCAAGAGGGCCTCCGAGGGCAGCAGTCCGACAGATTTGGATATGATGGATGCATGACCTTGATATGGTCATATGGTAGGAGACTACCAAGAAGGTATTATAACTGAAAATCGTTGGAATAAAATGTGGATCATCTCCAAAAGAGTTGGAGTGATCCTAAGGATTCAAGGGGCCAAGGATTCAGAAGAAGATTTGAAAGCAAAAACTTGACCCCTTGAATCCTTGGACCTTCTTCTCCAACTAAATTGGAGAAGAACCTAAAATGTTAATTTTGTTGGGATATGATCAATATGGTTGAATAAAAGAATAATCGGATAAGATCAAATTATCTACTACGGAGGTGAAAAAAATGGACTTTTATGGACTGCTTAATATTCTTATACCCTTTTTGTTACCAATTTTCCTTGGCTATTGCTTTGCACGCTGGATGCAGCTAAGTGCCTCATCCCTCTTAACCTTAGTTCGATGCATATTTCTACCTGTCATCATGTACAATGCCTTGGCTGCACGGATGTCAATCAACATGTTTTTATGGGTGGCTCTTGCTGGAGTATTCGTAGCCATAGTGGGTAATGTAATCGCTCAATACGGAAATCGCGTTGTTAAGGTTAACATAGGCAGCTCAAGCGCTTTACCCAACGTGGCATATTTTACCCTTCCATTTTTTGTGTTGATTATGGGAACCCAAGGATTGGGGACAGCTTGTGCATTTTTTGTTGGAGCAACTCTAACTTGCCTATTGATGCATTTTGTACAGTCCAAAGAAATCAATATCAAAATCATTTTGAAAGAGCCTTGGATTTATGCCGCAATCATCGGTGTGTTTGTTGCTTCAACTAATTCCCGGCCCGAGTTTATGGTTCTTTTGGAAAAAGGGCTCAGTCCCCTAATGAAAGCTTCATATTCCATGATATTGCTATATTTAGGTGCATATCTTTATCCCTTGCGGGGAATTTTTGGTTTGGACCATTTTCTCACTGTTGGCACCAGATTGTTGATTGGGTTTATTGTAGCTCTTCTGGCCATAAAGTCCCTACCCCTTACGAGAGTCATGTCCAAGGCCTTGATGCTTGCTGCGCTGGCACCACCCAGTACTCTCTCACAATTCTTTGGATTGAGTTCAGACAGCAAATCAGATCAATTCGCACCAAAGCTGGGTATAATTGTATCGTTTATACTGATCACAGTCATTCTTTATACAGGTTTGAAACCATGGACTTTTTAACAACATGTAGTAAAACCCGCTTTTAAAAACGCACATCCTAAAAGCACTCAAAGGGTTCCACCTCGTTTAGTTTACAGGTGGCAATGGAGGAATACATACTACCGAACCTTAGTCATCATCAAATTCGTCATTCAGCCTGAACCCAAAACCAAATCCCAGCGAGATGCCGGTTTTTTGGTTGATGGAAGTTTTTATTCCAAACTGTGATTTTTCCTGGTCGCCGAGTAATTTCTCACCGAATGTTAACCTGGTATAATCGTATAGAAAAGAAATAGTCCCGGTAATTCCCTTCTTATTCCACACTGTAGTTGCATAAAAAAGTGATAAATCCTGTGCGAAGTTTTTTGAAACAAAATGTCGATGAATTTCAACGAAGCCTTCCGGCTCCAGTCGCTGACGGAGAGAGTTGAATGTATTATGTGCGGGGATCTCATCGTGGTTTATAACGATAGCATCACGATAGATTTTATTTTTTATCCAAAACTTCCCTGATCTTTCGCGAAAGTTGTTTCATGTTGAAAGGTTTCTGGATAAAGCTGTTGCAACCTCGCTCCAGTATATCATTTATCTGTCTGTTTATGCCATATCCACTGGCAAGCAGAACATTTACATCTAAATTGATCGCTTTCAAGCGGTCGTAGGTTTCGCCGCCGTCCATGCCGGGCATGATCACATCGAGAATGACAATTCCGATATCATTTGTGTGTTTTTTGTAGATATCTATAGCTTCTTTACCACTTGCGGCGGTAAAGACTTTGTAGCCCAGTTTTTCCAGTAGTTGGCTGGCAACATCAATTATCATGACTTCATCGTCTACCAGCAGAACGGTTTCAGATCCTTTAGATAATTCTTCAGCAAATTCCTCTTCTTGTATGAATTCTTTTTCCGAAACAGGCAGATAAATATTAAATGTAGTTCCTGCTCCTTTTTCACTATAGACAGAAATTATACCACCATGGTTCTTGATAATGTCATTCGCAGGGGCCAGGCCTAAGCCCGTGCCTGTGTCCAATGCTATCGCGGAAAAAAGTGGATCAAAGATAGATTGCCGGGTTGCTTGATCCATACCGCCACCGGTGTCGGTTACAGATATTTTTATATATCCGCCCGGTTCCAGGTGGTATTGATCGGTATACTCTTCCCCGAGCGTAACATTTTCCGTCTGAAGAAATAGCTCTCCACCGTCCGGCATGGATTGCCGGGCATTGAGATAGAGGTTTAAAAGTACCTGCTCAATTTGGCCCTGGTCAACCTCTACCGTCCAAAGGTCCTTTTGGTACTTTTTATTGATAGTGATATTCTCTTTTGTTTTACCAAATAAATCTGAACTCCTTCTGATTAGTTCGTTAAGGTCGGTCGGCTTGACTTCATATTTGCCTCTTTTGGTAAAGCCCAAGAGTCGTTTTGTAAGATCGGCTCCATTTTGAACGTATTGTTCGATGTTTTTCAATTTTTCATAATGTGGGTGAGCGGCATCAATCTCCAGAGCCATCAGGGATATATGGCCCTGGATGCCCATGAGTAAATTATTAATATCATGGACAATATACCCTACAATGCTACCCAAGGACTTTGCAGCTTCCAGATAACCCCTGGGGCTTTTCCGCGCTACTTGGTGCGCAACAACCTCTATTTCTAATTCCTTGACCCTTTGTTCTAATTCTTTATAGGTGGGTTTTTTGTCCATTAACGTATCCTCCGATAGTCCTTTGTTACTGCTTTGAACCCGTCACTACGATAAGATCGAATTTTGAAGACCAATTCAAAGGTTTCAGAACCGGGTTTATGCCTAAATCAGACTTAAGACGTTTTGCTTTGTCTTTAAAATTCTGCGCAAAATATATGGTCGTAATTTCAAAGTCGGATCGAGGGGCGTAATCAATCGATTTGGTGCTATACCCTATTTTCCTGAGATTCTTTGCCATCTTTTCTGCAGAGTTCAAATCGCCGTCCCCGCTAAGCACTTTGATTTTTAATCTGCCGGCCTTTTTTGAGGCATTATGGAATCTGGAGACAGAGGTTTCAGGTTGTGTTTTAATGCGGGCAAGTCTCTTTTTAAGAGTTTCGTTTTCCTGAATGATTCTTTGGTTATCTTCTTGGAGTTTGATAATCTCTTGATTCAGTGACCGGTTGCGCTCACTAATAACTACCAGCTTTTTGGCATTTGAAATGCTGGTGCGTTTGTTAATCTCTTGGTCGATAGCTATTTGCTTTTTTAGCTCGTTATTTTCGGTTGTTAAATTTTGGATCTTATCTTTGATTGCATCCTTACGCATTTCTGAGTCGGCCATATCTTCTTTCAAGCTGCCGTCAAAATGTTCGAAGCCGCTACAACCATGGAAAATAAAACCTATGCACAGGAGCAGGATGAACGAGAAATTGCGTGGCATGCCTCCCGTTACGCTGCCGGCAGGGCCACATTTTATTGGATAGCGTGTTGCGCTCATGTAAGGTTTTATATCTTTATACCCAAATTATGTCAAACTCTGTGGTCTCTGTGAGCTCTGCCTGCCCAATGGAATTAAGTTTTGGTTGTTATTCCATCGGGGTGAGAAATAAAAAAAACCTTTTTGGGGTGGTAATTAACTGGGGTTAAGGGCTGTTGAGGATATAAGTTGCGCAGGCGTTTTCTGACTCCCAGGCGGTTACGCGGGCAACTTGGACAGCCCGAGTGTCGATTTTAGCCCGCAGCGCTTCGGCGATATAGCGGGCAATGTTTTCCGAAGAAGGGGGGCAGCGATCGTCAAAATAATGGAGTTCATTTAAGAATTTGTGATCCAGGCTTTCGGTGATTTCAGAAAGATGCTGTTTTAATTCATCAAAGTCGATCAGTACCCCGGCAGCATTCAAGTCTTTTCCGGCTACGTAGACCTCTATCTTCCAATTGTGTCCATGCAGATTTTCACATTTTGCAGCAACCATTTTCAGCTGGTGAGCGGCTGCAAAAGTTGTTACGATTTTCAATTCAAACATGACTTACCCTCAAAAGAAGTTGTTTATAAGAAATGCGGGTTAACCGGTTTTGGCGCTACCGCCCTTAAGTATGTTTTTTAATTTGCTGGAGATTTTGCTCTTTTCGATATTATCAAAGTCTCTGAGGAGAGATTCCTGTTTTTTATTGATATTTGTCGGGGTTTTGATGAGTACCTGGATGATCTGATCTCCGCGCTGACCGGTTCTAAGCGAGGGGATGCCGTTGTTGCGGAAACGGAACAGATCTCCGGGCTGGGTTCCTTTTGGAATTTCAAGCGGTTTTTTGCTGTTTAAAGTAGGGACTGAAATACTGGATCCCAGCGCTGCCTGTATAAAGGAGATCTCTACCTGACAGTGGATGTCAGTATTGTCACGCTGAAAAAATTCGTGGGGTTTCACGTCGATGAAAACATAAAGATCACCTGGCGGACCGCCGGAAACTCCACCTTCCCCTTCTCCCGGCAGCCTGAGGCGGGAGCCGCTATCGACACCGGCCGGAATTTTTACTGATACAGTTTT
>JAQYVG010000360.1 GCA_030145595.1 Desulfobacterales bacterium
AGCACTTTTCACAGTCATAGCCATGCTTATCTCGCCTTGACATTTATCACCCTAATTTATATTAAATCAGTTAGGTTAGGTCTTTGCAGAGACTGACGAAAAACCTTAAATCTGTGATTTTGCTGTGCGTAACCAGTTGATTTCATTGCATACGAAATTGCTGGAATTGCCATTTTGGTGCTTTTTCGACAATCTCGCAAGTTATTTTGAATTCATCCCGCGCTGCCCTGTTAAGCAGGATTTCCGCTACACTCCAACCCCGATGAATCGGGATCCTCCAGAGGCGGATAAATCTCCACTTCGTTCCGACAAGCTGGATGCGGGGAATGCGCTCGCTGTACAGTTCAAATTTAAAGAAAGGAGAATTACCAATGAGCTACTATCTCACAACCATAAAACCGGAAAACGCTGAGGGCCAATTGAAGCGCACGTATGACATGCTTCAGGAAATGTTTCAAACCGTACCCAAAATCTTTGTCGCCCAAAGCATAAGACCGGACCTGTTAGAGCTGATAGCAACGTATGTCAAAAAACTGATGATTGAGGACCACGGTTTGAGCAGAGCCGCAAAAGAACTCATCGCCGCATATGTTTCAAAGATTAACGCCTGTGCCTACTGAGTGGACGCCCACAGCGCCATGGTCATGACGCAAGGATTCACGCAGGATCAGGTAAAAAGTATCCTAGAAGATATCGACGGGTCTTCCCTCATTGATGATAAAACAAAACAAATTCTTCACTTTTCAGAAAAAGTTACCCGCCACGCCTACAAGGTAACGGAATCGGATATCAAAGCCCTTCAAGATATTGGTTGTACCGAAGAAGAGGTATTCGAAGCGGTCGCAGTCACATCTCTATTCAATTACATGGACCGAATGGCGGACGCACTGGGTGCGCCGGTGGAAAATTTTCAAAAGATGGTGGCGAGTATGATGCAAAGTTAACTATTCATGATTTCTCATGAAAAATTTATTTTAGAGGTATTTAAAGGAACTGTATATTTCAATCACGAGATAAAAAAAACAACCCTCTCTTGTACAAAAAGACCCTTATGATAAGGGATGGTTATTTAGGACCAAACCGGATTCAAAAACGCAACGTGCATTAAACCAATTAGTTGACGTTCAGGAATATGTAAAAAGCTTGAAGGGCTCGGAAGGTTATAAGAACCCCGAGGGATTAAAGGGAGGTGTCTCTGGAATCTGCAAAGCGGTTTATTCAGGAATTCGGGATCAGGAAATATCCTAAAAAATTCAAGACATTTCGAACGCTTTACTTCTTTCATTACTACCGTTTTTATGCCAAATCCTGACAACACAAATGTTAAGGTAGGATTAAGATGAACAGTGTTAGAAAGGCTCTTTTGGCCCTTGTGGCCATCGCTATTACAGCAGGAGTCCTCTGGTCTAACAACCGCAGCGTTACCCCGCAGGAGGCGACTTGGGAGGATGTCCAGGCCGAAGCGCAGCTGGGTGGATATCACCTTGTCAATACTAAAGAGTTATGGAAGCGCTACAACAAGAATCCCGACAACCTATTTCTGGTGGACACGCGCCAGGAATGGGAGTACCGGACAGGTCATATCAAAGGCGCCATGAACTTTCCCATGGAGCCGACCTGGCTTTCACGGTGGCGAAAAAAAGGGGATCTTGAGGTATTCCTGGGTTCAGATAGGGACCGGTTCATCGTTTTCTACTGAGCGGGTTTGACATGAGTCCGAAGCGACTCGGCAGCCCGTGTGGCTGTACGTCTTGGTTACAGAAATGTTTATCGTGACCCCTTAGGTTATCCGGAATGGCATGCCCAAGGCTTACCGGTAGAGATTACCCCGGCGGGACTCTCCGGAATGATCCCAGAGCCAAAGACACCGGGGCCTCTACATGGCTGGGCTATGATTTGGACCCTTCTAGGTATCTTTGCGGGAGGCATGGCCCTTAACCTGACCCCCTGTGTCTATCCCTTGATTCCCATCACTGTCTCCTATTTTGGCGGCCGAAGTGGTAAAGGCCAATTAATCGGTCATGGATTATTTTACATCGGCGGCTTATCGATCACAAATTCAGCGCTTGGTGTAACTGCCGCCCTGACCGGAGGTCTTATGGGGGCAATGCTTCAGAGCCCTCTAATCCTTACCGGAATCGCCATTATTTTGGTCATTTTTGCTACCAGTCTTTTTGGCTTCTGGGAATTGCGAATGCCAAGCGGCCTCATGCAGGCCGCATCAAAATCCTATGCAGGCTATTTAGGGACGCTATTCATGGGATTAACTCTTGGGGTGGTGGCTGCCCCCTGTATCGGTCCCTTTGTTTTAGGGTTGCTTACTTGGGTAGCAAGCGTGGGTAGCCCCTGGCTGGGGTTTATCGTCTTTTTCACCCTAAGTCTCGGCCTTGGTTTGCCTCTTTTTTTTCTGGCCATATTTTCAGGACAGATAGATAAACTTCCTCGCTCCGGTGAATGGATGATCTGGGTAAGGAAATTCATGGGATGGGTTCTGGTGGGTATGGCTGCCTATTTCATTAGGCCTATTTTGCCCAAAACAGCAGGAATCCTTTTTTTAGCAGCCGTGGCTTTGGCGGCAGGACTTCACTTAGGATGGATCGATAGGACCAAGGCGAGCTTTCGAGCATTTGAATGGATTAAGACAAGTGTTGTCATAATAAGCGTGGTTTTTACTACGATACTTATCGGCACATGGGTCCTGCAAGGACCTGGCGTAACCTGGCAACCATATTCCGATGAACTTTTATCAGAAGCGAAAAAATTAAAGAAACCCGTAATCATTGATTTCTATGCTGACTGGTGTAGCCCCTGCCGCGAACTTGAGGAGATCACCTTTCATGATGCCCAGATTGTCAAACAGGCCGAACAGGACTTTATCATGGTCAAAGTTGATCTCACGCGCAAGGAGAATCCGGTTCATGAGCAGCTCTTAAAGGAATATGAAGTCAAAGGGGTTCCAACAATGGTTTTTCTGGACCGCCAGGGGAATGAGCAAAGCAACCTACGCCTGGTGGATTTTCTACCCGCGGATCAATTTTTGATCCGAATGGCAGAAGCG
>JAQYVG010000361.1 GCA_030145595.1 Desulfobacterales bacterium
ATCTTTTCTTATTCCTTTTCGCTGAGAGGGCGAAAAGGAATAAACGCAAACCCTGACGGGTAAGATTAAGATGACCATTAGGTGCCGGAGGCAAGATGGTTTTCATTTGCCGGCGTCTCAGCGGCAAATGAAAAATAAAAATTACTCTGCGCTCTCTGCGGCTCTGCGGTGAAAATAATATCACATTTTTTCCGGGGCAGACACACCCAAAAGGGTCAGGCCGTTGCGGATGACCTTCTGAACCGCCGTAACCATATACAGCCGGCCGTGTGACAGCAAGGGATCGTCCGTCAGAACTCTGTGTTTGTTGTAATAGGCATGGAAATCGGACGCCAGACCCATCAGATAAAATGTCAGGCGGTGCGGCTCCATATTTACTGCGCTGCTTTTGATTACTTCAGGATAGCGGGACATGGTTTTAATCAGATTAATTTCTTCTAAAGCTTTCAGTGTGGCGACCGACTCATCTTCCCAGTTGATATGTTGAATGCCCCTTTCCTTTCCTTTGCGCAGAATACTGGCTATCCGCGCATGCACGTATTGAACATAAAAGACCGGGTTGTCGTTTGTTTTTTGCTTGGCAAGCTCCAGGTCAAAATCGAGCGGGCTCTCATAATTGCGGGTCAAAAAGAGGAACCTGGCGGCGTCACGACCGACTTCACTGACAACATCACTTAAAGTTACGAATTCACCGGCCCGGGTCGACATGGCAACCGGTTCTCCGCCTCGCAAAAGGTTAACCAGCTGAACCAGAATAACATTAAATTGATCTTTTTGGTGGCCCGATGCCTGGATGGAAGCGGCAACCCGTTGAATATAACCGTGGTGATCAGCGCCCCAAACGTCTATCACCCGCTCAAACCCGCGCTCAAACTTGTTCCGGTGATAGGCTATGTCCGAAGCAAAATAGGTGGTCTGGCCGTTTTGGCGCACCACTACCCGATCTTTTTCATCGCCAAATTCTGCGGTTTTAAACCAGAGAGCCCCGTCCTTTTCATAAATGATTTTTTTGTTTTTAAAATCATCGATAACCGCGCTTACCGTGCCGGCATCATAAAGGCTTTGCTCGCTGTACCATTTATCATACGTCACCCCGAAGTCTGTCAGATCCTGGCGAATCTGTGCGGTAATGCTCCGGGCTGCAAACCTTGCGCAATCGGAGACCGATTTTTCTTCATCCTGTTCAAGCAGCGCCTTGCCCCCCAAACTCTTTATTTCTTTGGCAAAATCACGGATATAATCACCCTGATAATAATCTTGAGGGAATTGAACATCCATGCCGTAAAGTTCCTTGTAACGCAGAAAGACAGACCTTCCCAGGGTTTCTATTTGGCGTCCCGAATCATTGATATAATATTCGGTTTCAACATCATAGCCGCAAAACCGCAGGATGTTGGCCACGCTGTCGCCCACCGCAGCACCCCGACCATGCCCGACATGCAGCGGTCCCGTAGGATTGGCACTGACAAATTCCACCTGGATCTTTTTACCCTTGCCCAAATCCGCAGCACCATAGCGGGAATCCTCTGCATGAATTTTGCGCAGAATAGGATGCCAGGAAGATGCTTTTAGAAAGAAATTAATAAAGCCGGGGCCGGCAATCTCTGTGTTGGCCAGCATCTCTTTTTGATCAATTAGATTTTTTGTGATTGCAGTCGCGATCTTGCGCGGCGGCATTTTCAGGGCAGACGCCATGATCATGGCTATGTTTGTTGAAAAATCACCGTGTGATTCGATCTTGGGGACTTCAACTTCAATCTCTGAAAACTCCGCTGAAGGCAAATCCCCTTTTTCATATGCACTGGTGGCGGCGTTCAGAATTAGATTTGCTATTTTCTCTTTCATTATTGACACTTATAGGTTTAACTGATATTTATTGCAATCGCAAAAGGTTCCAATTCATAAAGACTTTTGATTCCCAAGTCAAGCAACTTCGATGAATTCGCCAAAAGCCGAATTCATCGTGTGTGTAGTGTTTGGTGTTTAGTGTTTTGTTTGAAATTATGGAAATATACCAACTCGTTAGATCATCAAAAACTAAATGCTAAAGACCAAATAAAACCATTCTAGTAAAAATAGCGCTTCCCATAATTTTTACCAGAGCATCAACCTCTGATGCAATATCTTTTTGTTATACTTGAAATTCAACCATTTTTGTGTCAAAACTGGTGTGGCAAATTGATGAATTAGTCAAAAGTCGAATTCATCGTGTGTGTAGTGTTTGGTGTGTAGTGTTTTGTTTGAAATTATGGAAATATACCAGCTTGTTAGATCACTAAACACTAAAGACCAAACACCAAACACTCTCGTAAAAAGGTTATTTTTCTACCTTTTTACGAGACATTAAAGGAGATGAAATCAAATTGTTTTTAGCTGACAAACGCGTTCTGGTGACCGGCTGCTGCGGATCAGTAGGAAGAGAACTGACCCGCCAGCTTCTTGAAAAACACCGTGTAACGGAACTTATCGGACTCGACAATAATGAAGGCGAGCTTTTTTTTATTGATCACAGATTTTCCAAACACTCGCAGGCGTCCTTCTTTCTGGCCGACGTAAGAGACAGAGACAAGCTATGCAAGATGATGGAAGGTATCGGTGTAGTCTTTCATACAGCTGCGTTCAAGAATATCATTTTGTGTGAACGCTCCCCTTTTGAAGCCGTACAGACCAATATCCTCGGGGTTCAAAACATCATCTACGCTGCGATTGAAAATAAAGTCGAACGCGTCATTTTTACCAGCTCTGATAAAGCCGTTAACCCCACCAACGTTATGGGCACTTCCAAGCTTATGGGAGAACGTCTCATGACGGCCGCCAACAGCAATTTGCGTGGAGAGGGGCCCATATTCACTTCAACCCGCTTTGGCAATGTCCTGGGATCAAGAGGATCTGTTATTCCTTTATTCCGCGATCAGATCCGCAAAGGCGGACCTGTTACCCTTACTGATCCGGAAATGACACGCTTTATCATGAGCATCAGCGAAGCCGTTAGACTAGTAATCGACTCGGCCTCTTATGCCTGCGGTGGAGAAGTATTCGTT
>JAQYVG010000362.1 GCA_030145595.1 Desulfobacterales bacterium
AGTGATCAGTAAGGGAAAACTGATTACTGATTACCGATAACTGATCACTTACATTTGTACCCTTGTGGCAAATGTTTTTTGATTACGGCTTGTTCGGCTTAGATATAGAAGGAAATAAATATGGGCAAATTGTTCGGTACCGACGGAATTAGAGGTGTGGCCAATCAATATCCGATGACTCCGGAGATGGCTCTTAAAATCGGAAGGGCAACGGCCGCCTTTTTTAAAAAAGATGAGAGCCGCTCAGAGATTGTCGTTGGAAAGGATACCCGCATTTCCGGTGACATGCTTGAATATGCATTGGTTTCAGGGATTTGTTCAATGGGAGTTGACGCCTACCGTACAGGAATCATGCCGACGCCGGGAGTCTCTGTTTTAACCTCTCTTATAGGTGCTGATGCCGGCATTGTGATCTCTGCCTCCCACAACCCCTTTTATGACAATGGTATTAAAATTTTCAATAGCAACGGTTACAAGCTTGCAGATAAGATCGAAGCGGAGATTGAAGATTTGATATTAGGAAACAAATCTGAGGCACCGGCAAAACCGGTTCAAGAGATTGGCCGCACTTTTAAGATCAATAATGCTGAAAATCGTTACGCGACATTTCTAATTGATGCAATTCAGGCAAAAGATACTTTTAAGGGTATAAAAATTATCCTGGATTGTTCCAATGGGGCTACTTACAGAGTAGCGCCGGCGGTTTTTAAGGAGCTTGGCGCAGATGTTGAAACACTGTTTGCTGACCCTGATGGTAAAAATATCAATGAAAGCTGCGGGTCACAACATCCTGAGGTCCTGATGGAAGCGGTTGTAAATAGAAAGGCTCAAATCGGCCTGGCATTTGACGGTGATGGTGACCGGCTGACAGCCGTTGATGAAAAAGGTAAGCTTGTCTCCGGCGATCAGCTATTAGCTGTTTGTGCAAAGCACTTGAAGCAGAGAGAACTACTCAAAAACAATCTGGTGGTAAGTACGGTTATGAGCAACCTTGGGTTAGGGTTGGCTTTGAAAGATATGGGCATAACCCATAAAATGACTGATGTCGGTGATCGTTATGTTATGGAGGCAATGGTGGCTTCCGGGGCTGTTTTAGGCGGCGAAGATTCCGGTCACATGATCTTTTTGGATCAGCATACCACCGGAGACGGCATTCTTGCCGCTTTAAGACTCATTGAAGTCATGCATGCGGAATCAAAACCCCTGTCAGAGCTTTGTAAAATTATGGCCGTATTCCCTCAGGCCCTTCGGAACGTGGAAGTCGCGCACAAACCTGACCTGGAGACCGTACCCGAGATTCAAGATGCAATAAAGTCTGTTGAAAAAAATTTAGGGCAGCAGGGCAGGGTGCTGGTTCGTTATTCCGGAACACAACCCATATGCCGCATTATGGTAGAAGGACCCACTAAGGAAGAAACCGATCGGCATTGTCGTCAATTAGCTGAAATTATAAAAGATAAGCTTAGCTAAAGAATTCGTTCTATGGCAAACAAAGAACAGCTTTTTCCGACTACATATATATGGAGATTGGAATTTATTTTCTATTCTCTGTTGCCTAGTATCCTGAGCAACATCAAGAACAGATTGATAAAGTCAAGATACAGCGTCAGGGCACCCAAAATGGCACCTTTACGTATGGTTGCACCGTCAAGTCCTTCAGGCTGCGAAAGTGCCATGGTTCTCAGTTTCTGGGTGTCATAGGCGGTTAATCCTACGAAAACGATAACACCAATATAACTGACTATCAGGCTCATGCCCGAACTACGTACAAAAATATTTACAACCGAAGCTATGATTATCCCGATAAGTCCCATGATCATGAACTGTCCCATAGAGGTCAGGTCACGCTTGGTTACCATGCCGTAAATGCTGGAAGCAACAAAGGTTGCGGCGCAGATAAAGAATGTTGAAGTGATTGATGCCTTTGTATATATTAGAAATATTGCTGAAAGGGTCGCACCGTTTAAAGCAGCATAGAGCACAAACAACGAGGTGGCGGTAGAAGCCTGCATTTTATGAACCCTGGAACTGATGGTGAAAACAAGGGCAAGTTCGCCGATGATCAGGCCGAAAAAAACAAGCTGATTCCCAAAAATAAGTTGCAGCATGGTTTCGCTGTTTGACACATAAAAAGCTACCAGACCGGTTAACCCCAGGCCGATAGCCATCCAGTTATAGACACTGCGGATAAATTCATTGACTTGAATTTGAGCCTGTGCTCTTTGTGCTGGAATTGTTTGCATTTTACCTCCAATAAAATCGCTTCGCAAATAAAATCGCTTCGCGATTTTATGAAGCGTCCCTAAAAGATTCGGGACTTAATAAGATGAATTCGTAAAAAGTCGAATTCATCACGTTTTAGGTTTTAAGTGACAGTTAGTTTTTAGGTTATTGTTTATCGTAGTACGGTTTTATTATAATACAGTCAACAGGTATTGCAAGATGAAAGCTTTTTTAAATTTGAACTGCAATGAGCGGCGCAGCCGCGTTGTATAAAATCGCGGAGCGATTTTATTTATGAAACCTGAGCAAATATATCAAGAGCTGAAGGAACTTGCCGAAAAACTCGATATCACGGTATACGAGCAGAGTTTAAGGCAGACCAACATCAAAGCCAAAAGCGGTTTTTGCATAGTCAAGGGCCGGCAGCGCTTTATTATGGATAAAAATAAAACAATTCACGAAAAGAATAAGTTGTTGGCAGCTTGTCTTGCCAAAATGCCCCATGAAGACATATATGTCGTTCCAGCCGTACGCACGTTGCTCAAATAATAAAATCGTTTCACGATTTTATACAACGCGGCTGCGGCGCTATAAACAAGGAACGTTCGTTTTCTTTCAAAATGGGAAATATAAAAAGATGAAAAAGGGGAGCCCCTGGCTCTTTTTCCTCGCATGGCATTATATTCGCGCTTTAGTTTACATAATATATCTTATCGGACGTTGGTTGTTTTTATCGGGGGGACTGTACAAATTTAAAAATGATTGAACGCGTTCTTTGGCTGTGATATAAATTCGCTTTGCTATTTTAT
>JAQYVG010000363.1 GCA_030145595.1 Desulfobacterales bacterium
GCAAGGGTTGGGACTTTTACTGGTGTATCACGATCATCAACAACGGATAAATCTGCCTATATCGCGCCGGTATTGAGTTGGGAGATCGATTTCTGGGGTAAATACCGCCGATCCACCGAATCCGCCAGGGCGCAATTGATGGCTTCCGAGTATTCCTTGAGAACCGTTCAGATCGGTTTGATTTCAGAGGTTGCCGGTACATACTATTTACTTTTAGATTATCGGCTACGGCTGTTCATATCCAAAAGCACCCTTGATTCGCGATTAAAAAGCCTGGACATCATACAGAAACGCTTTGACAAGGGCATTATCCCTGAAATCGACCTGAACCAGGCGCAGATTCAGAAGGAAATTGCCCTCGCGGCTATTCCGTTGTTCGAGCGGCTCATCGCCAACACCGAAAACGCGCTGAGTATTTTGCTGGGGAAATTCCCCGGAGAAATAGAAACAGGGTATGATCTGAACGACCAGACCTTTCTTCCGGATATACCCGCCGGCTTGCCCTCGAGCATTCTCGAACGCAGGCCGGATGTCGCCGAAGCAAGGTATTTACTGGAGGCGCAAACTGCGAAGATCGGTGTTGCCGAGGCCTTGCGGTTCCCGTCCATCACCCTGACGGGCCTTTTTGGGGCGGCCAGCAGCGAATTGTCATCCGTCACCACGGATGGAGGCGTCTGGTCGGTCGGCGGCAGCTTGTTCGGGCCGCTGATTGATTTTGATAAAAATCTCGAGCGCGTGGAAGTTGAGAAAGAAAGAACCCGGCAGACACTCTATTTCTACGAAAACAGGGTGCTCAATGCTTTTCGAGAAGTCGCGGACGCTTTGAATGAAATTCAAACTTACAAAAGACAGATTTCTTCGGTAGAGCGCAAATACACGGCGGCGAAAAATGCCGCGTTTCTGTCAAAATTGCGCTACGACAAAGGGGTGACCAGCTATCTTGAAGTTCTGGAAACCGAGCGCACACTCTTTTCCGTCGGTCTGGAACTTTCCGAATTGAAGCAGCAATTCTACAATTCATATGTAAAACTTTACAAAGCCCTGGGGGGAGGATGGCTTTCCAAAGAGGAAATGGAGCAGGTCCAAGGTCAGCCAGAGGCACCAAAAAAATAACCCCCTCACTTTATTTTGGTCCTGAAAAACCTGGTCCTTTGGGCCAGGCCAGAGGCCTGTGGCTCTGCCGAAACAAATTGATACAAAATTAGAAGCATGAAATCCGAAATACGAAACAAACTCTAATGACCAAAATTCTAATGTTCCAAACAAATTCACCGTCATGCAATGCATACTTACTTGCTAGTTTTGATCATTTGAGCATTCGAATTTAAGATTTGTTTCGGATTTCGATATTCGAATTTCGGATTTAACCCGTTCAACAGTAAAATATCCCCTTCCAGGGGTAACCCAAAGCCTGGTCCTCTGGGCTCGTAAGAGCTAAATTATTATGGAACAAAAAAAGTTAACTCGAAATAATTTAATTCTTTTAACTTGTTTACTAGTAACGATCTTTTTCTTTCCAGCCTTAGCGGCTCATCGATTACTTCTTAGAGACATTATCTTCATGGCTATCGTCCTCTCCGGTATTTTTTCACTCGATTTTGCTAAAAAAACACGCAGAATCCTGATCGCCTCCGGAGCAGTTACCATATGTTTATCCTGGCTTAATTATTTTTTCACCAATGATTTGTTTGAATTTGTCGATTTCCTATCCTTTTTCTGCTTCAACCTGTTTATTACGGTGTTCATGATCAGGTATATCGCCAGGAGTAAACAGGTCACGGTAACCATCATCATCAATTCAATTAACGGTTATCTGCTTATCGGGATATTAGGGGCAGTGCTGCTGGCCATGACCGAAATAGTGCAAAAATTCTTTTTTCACATAGATATCCCGGCGATTAATTTTGCAGGCAGTGGTGCTACGGGATTTCACGACTATCTGTACTTCAGCTTTGTCACTCTGACCACTTTGGGTTATGGCGATATCACACCCGTTTCCTCTTTTGCCAAATCTCTCACCATCGTTATTGCTATTGCCGGCCAGCTTTATTTGACTATTTTGGTTGCCATGCTGGTCGGCAAGCTTTTGAGCCAACCCCGAAAAGAGTAATACCCTAATTGAGCGTAAACAAAACCGAGAACGATAATAACGTGTTTATTTCCAAGGAAACGGTTTTATCTTGCCTAAAACTTCCAGTTGAAATTTATGATAAAGGCCAGGACGTCGTTGTTCTTATATGATCCTTTGAGTGTACTGCTGTTGATCTCAGCACCTCCCAAACCCTGCTTATCCTGTCCATTTTTCTCTTTGCATTAATTCCGAATTCTGCAATCCACATTCGTCAAATTCCGCCAATCTTAAACTAAATCCCCGAGAAACAAGTGCGCAGAGCAGATCCGAATCCCGTCCTTAGTCATCAGGTCAATTTCTTTATCAAGTGTCACCTGGGTGGCAGTTACGGACGGGAACTTGAGTTTCAGGTCCTCGATCACAGGATGCTCAATATACCGGGAAACGTAATCGGTCATTTTTACCCCCATCGAAAAATGCACGCGTGTATTTTACGATGGGGGGTAAAAATATACGCGTTTTTTAATGGCATAACAACAATGCTTCTGATTTTGAAATTATGAGTAAAAGAATGGCCGCCTTACATCACGGGTTAGCGGGGTTGTCATGAGTTTGAACATTGTGGCAACAATGATTGACAAGTATGCATTCATATTTTAGAATACATACCATCACACTGTTGCATAAAAGGAGAATTTAAAATGAAAGCTAAAGTTGCCGAGCGAGGCCAGGTTACTATTCCCAAAGTGCTACGCGACAGCTTGGGCATACGACCTGGCACCATTTTGGAATTTACTGAAAAACAGGGGCGTTTGATCGCTGAAAAAATGGAGTCTTTGGATCAGGTGGATCAGGTTTTTGGTAGCTTAGGACAGGGCAGACGGACTGAAGATATTATGTATGAAATCCGCGGGGGAATATGATCACTGCTGTGGATACCAATATTCTTGTGGACATTCT
>JAQYVG010000364.1 GCA_030145595.1 Desulfobacterales bacterium
TGATCAAAAACTATCACTACATCGCCTCTTTTTAACTGTCTTTTTACCATTGCCACATCATTTTCAAGAGATTTTTTCTCATATCCCGTGTCGGTTCCATCACGCGTGACAAATTCCTCAATGAGTGCTTCCAGTGCTTCCGTGCTTAATTTGTCGTATGGAATTATCATTAACTTTTATTTGATATTCTTTTTATTATCAGTTGCAAGCTTTTTCTGCCCTGCCACTCATCCATACTGAGTGTATAAACTACTTCTACTTTATCATTAGAATTTATTTGTAATGGATCTCCGGGATTATCTAAAGCATAAAATTGTATAGCTTTAATACCATCAAGTTTCATGGAAAGATGAACTGGATTTTTCCCGACTACTCTGACATTAGTTGCCGTCATTGCATCATTGAATGTGGGAGTAGGAAAACCTATTCCAAAAGGATTTAGGGCTTCAACCTGGTAATAGGTGCCAAAATTAAGATGACCTTTTAAAGAGCCATCAGTTTTGATGTATGGCGTAGTATCCTGATCTGCAAGCTGGGTATTTACAGTATCACTGAGCCCCTTTTGCAATATTTCAATATTTTCCTTGTGAATTTTTAATCCTGCAGCAGCCCTGTGACCGCCAAACGATACCAAAATTCCCGGATAATTATCATCAAAAGATTGCAGTGCATCTCTGATATGCAGGAACTGACCTGATCTTCCTGAACCTGCAACGAGATCATCACCTATATCCGCAAGCATGATTGCGGGAATACCAAAAGCTTCTGACAGTTTGCCTGCAACAATACCTTGAACCCCTGGATCATAACCTTCATTATAATCGATAAAAATATTATTTTCTTTATTAACCCGTTGCTTTGCTGCATCAAACATTCTCTTTTCAATTTTTCTGCGATTATAATTACAATGATCCAACTGTTGGTATGCAGCTAATATCTTAGCAGGGTTTTTGCTAACTAAAAAATCGATCGCTGCGTTTGCCTCTCCTGTCATACGAGAGCCGGCATTAATTCTGGGCCCCAACTGGAAACCCAAAAATCCCACATTTGCTTTTTGCCCATTTAGCGCGATACGCCAACATTCTCTTGTTTGCTCGTTCATGAATGCAAGTCCCTGCTTTACAAAGTATCTGTTTATAGGAGATGCAAGAGAGACAAGATCAGCCACAGTTCCAAGTGCTACATAATCAAGCAATCTGTGAAGAATTCGTTTTTGATCCATGCTGCAATCCAATTCCTGGGCAACGGCAGTCATTAAAAGCCATACAACACCGCATCCGGCAATATTATTGTCATATTGACAATCCTGCCTTTGTGGATTTACCACTGCGCAGGCGCTATTGGGGATTCCTTCCATTGGTAGAATATGATGATCTGTAACAATTACATCGATGCCTGCCTTTGCCAGTCTTTCAATCCTGGGGCCATCTGAAATCCCTGCATCTGCCGTTATTACTAAATCAGGTTGGAGTTTTTTTATTTTATTGGCAATAGTATCAGTTAATCCATAACCATCTTCGGTTCTGTGTCCGGTTAATGTTTGAATGTTGCTTTTCTTAACCCCAAAAACATCATGTAAAGCTCCATGTAAGATCGCCATGGAAACGCAACCATCGACATCATAATCGGTAAAAAGCAAAATAGTTTGATCGGTTTGAATTGCATCTACTATTCTTTGCGAGGCTTTCGTGGAGTCGGTCATATTTTTTGCAGGCTCAACACAATTAGAGGAATGGGTGAATATGTTTTTATTAAACTCACCTGTTCTGCCGGCGATGATCCTGGAGACTATTTCCGGATATCCCTCATTGATACAAGCCTGATAGACTTCTTTATTGATTTCGCGTTGTTTTATCTGCATTTTACAAATTGAGATTTGGGGTCGGGCCACGCTAAGTGTCTGGAAAATGGACAGGGATCGCCGACAGCATAATAAATATCACAAAGCAGACAACTTTTCTTTGCAGACCCTTTTCTTTTTGTTTCTCCTAATTTTGAATCATAGCATATTTCGTTTGTAAATCGAAAAAATATTGGCCTTCAATTTTTGGTAGGTGCAAGGAAGAAAGTTCGCCACGAGCGCATTTTTAATATATTTAAATAATTAGCAATTAAGATGCGATCCTGGTATCTTCCCTTTATCCTAAACTTAGGGCTGGATCAAAAAGCCGGTGCATATCGAAAGGGATGTGGGGGTGACCATGGGTGTTATCATTCTTCCGGGAGTGCGCATTGGCGAAGGGAGTTTAATCGGCGCCGGCAGCGTCGTGACCAAAGACATACCACCCTACAGCATTGCCGTCGGCAATCCGTGTAAAGTAATTAAATCAAGGAAGTAGAACATCCGGGCGGAGAAGGCCCGGGGGAAACTCCGGGACGATCGTGCAGCGATAAAACACGTTCTGCACGATCGTCACCTATGCTTTTACAGAGCGCCTTCAAATTCAAGCTTCGCCCTGCCCCCATCGGAGGCCTTTAAAAAGGCATCACCCCTCTGCTCTATCTTTTCAGGATCTTGATTGAAAAATGTTTTGAGAAGCCCCATAAGCTCAGAATCCTTTTATGGGGTTATGGTGCACTTTGAATTCGAATTCACCGATAAAAATGAAGTTAGAAAAATCGTTAATGAATTTCTTAAAATCTAGACAAAAGCTCAAATATGATTTTGAGAATACAAAATGGCAGGATATTGAGAAAAACCCATTGCCGTATATAAACTGCCAATGGGATCAAGAACAAAATGTTGGTAGTCTTTTTGATCCAGCAGGGCGATATGAATTAAAAGAAGGATGGCCGATTTAAAAAAAGAAAACTATAACATGCTCTTCAGCGGATCGCAAAAAGCCGCGACCGCTGAAGAGCGACGTTAACCCAATGCATGATACCGGCCTTCCACCGATCAAAAAACGAAGCCCAAAATATTTGCGATTGCCTTAACTAGTGTCCATCCAGAAATGAGGATTTTTGTTCAATATCAAGGCATGCGAAAACAATAACCACAGGCATATGTGTATT
>JAQYVG010000365.1 GCA_030145595.1 Desulfobacterales bacterium
GGCCCTGTTTTTTCTTTAGACTCACTTTTGCGTGAGTTTCAGACGTTTTCAAATTTTATTACCGGTTGCCGCGCCACGGACCAGAACTTATTGAAAATTCACCTTTCTTGCTGGTAAATTAAGCAGTTTTCAACAAAACGTTTGCCCACCTCCGGTTGGCTCCCGAAATGCAGATGAATGTAGCTCCCCAGTGTGCGTCTGATCTGATATCCCGTTGAAGGTTTTTTAAGACCGGCCCTGGCCGTAACCGTAAAGACCGTCTCAATGTCGCTTAGTTCGATTTCTGTATCGATCTCAGAGTAATGGAATTCATGTCCCCGCGCACGCAGGCCTGTATCACCAATAACCGCAGGCTTTGAAAGTGTAATTTCCCGATACCCCAGAGACTTCAGCCGGTCATACATACGCGCCTGAAATGGAAAACAGCCGACCATGGGAAATCGTTTACCACCCGTGCTGCAAATTTCACGACACAAGTACATGAAACCGCCGCACTCACTGAAAATCGGCATGCCTGCATGGCTTTTCTGCAGAATCTGCCGCTGCATTTGCTCATTTTCAGCCAATTCCCCTGCTGCCAGCTCGGGGTAGCCGCCGCCTAAATAAAGACCGTCTAAATTTTCAGGAAGGCTCCGGTCGGCAACGGGTGAAAAATAGATTAATTCAGCGCCGCAGAATTTTAACATTTCCAGATTATCCGGATAATAGAAACAAAAGGCCCGGTCCCTGGCCACCCCGATTCTAACGCGGCCCGGAGGTATTTTCCCCTCGGGCTGTGGCGATGGGATTGCATTCGAGATTTCCGGCAACTTCTCCAAGAGCTGATCGAGTTGCAGGCTCTCTTCAAGCAATTCCGCCAAACAATCAATCTGGGCGGTGCTCAGTGGACAATCCTCACGGGTTACCAGTCCTAAATGTCTCTCCGGCAGTCGTATGCTTTCATTGCGGATAATTCCGCCCAAGCACGGCATGTCAACATTTTCATCTAATGCTTCTTTGAGATACTCCCAATGGCGTTGGCTGCCGAGGTTGTTAAAGACCACCCCGGCAAAGGTTACTTCCCGGTCGAACCGTTCGAATCCCTGCACCAACGCGGCGGCGCTGCGTGCCATGCTCCGTGCGTCGACAATCAAAAGAACCGGAAGGTTGAGCCATTTGGCCATTTGAGCAGTAGAACCTGCTTCGCTTTTACCGTCATAGCCGTCAAACAGCCCCATGACACCTTCCACAACAGCGATGTCTGCTTTGCGGCTGTGTTGGGCAAAGCATTTGAGGTTGTAATCTTTGGACAACATCCACCCGTCGAGATTAGAACCGGCAATACCGGTGACGGACGTATGATGTCCGGGGTCAATAAAGTCAGGCCCTACCTTAAAGGATGCTACCCGCAACCCACGCTTCAAAAATGCGGCCAGCAGTCCTAACGCCAGAGTTGTCTTCCCGCTGCCGCTTTTCGTTCCTGCAATGACCAGTCCTTTAATCGTCTCCTCCTTTAAATAATGGCGGATAGAGAAATCTTCCGATTTCAAGAATGCCGTCTATCAAACGCAAAGTAGGTCGCGACACTATCATTTCATCAATGATCAAAATCTGATTGTTCTTAATTGCTTTTATGGCCGAAAAGCCGGTTTCTGCTTTTATTAAAGCTATTGTCGGCCGGTTCATGGCCCCTTGCTGAGCAATAAACACATCGATTTCATCAGCATGGGAAAGGATTCTCTCCTTTCCGTAAAACGCGATGTTGGTGTTTCTAACCTGTTGGGCATCCTGTGCTATGTTAACTCCTCCGGCGGTCTTGAGGGCAAACATTGTCATGGCTTCCGGTGCAAACGTTTTCATCTGTTTGTGAATGGCTTCAAAGTACACTTTTTTTTTCGTTAAGATCGGCGCTGTCAATGATTCGATTTCCGACACCTTGTGCTTAAACTGTGCTATCATCTGCTGTGCTCGGTCTTGCTTTCCTGTCAGAACTCCCAGAATTTCCCAGTAAACGTACATTTCATCAATTGTTCCGGGCTGCAGTGACACAACCGTGATGGCGCTTTTTTCAAGTCGCTGCACCAGTTGTGGGTATCCGCGATCGATCATGGGACGTATCAGGACCAAATCCGGCCTGGCCGCCATAAATTTTTCAGGATCATCATGGTATGAAAAAACCGTTTTGGATCGCGCCTTGGGCGGATACGCTTCGTTGGGCGATACACCGATAATTTCCGCCTCCAGACCCAGGGAATAAAGATTTTCCGTGTGCGCGCCGTAAAGTGAAATTATCCTGTGATACGGCCGGCGCGCATTAATACGCCGGCCGGCCTGATCGATGATTACAGCACCGGCATTGACGCCAAAAGGCAGGCTTTTAGCTTCCGCTTGGATGGCGAAACCCGCCAATATCAGCATTAACAGCGTTAAGGTTTTACTATAAAACATTTTCATTTCTGTGATAGTTCAGCCACCAAGACACCAAGCCTCTAAGGCCGTTACCGGTGAACAGTCATCAGTTAGAAGTGATCAGTACAAGGAAACTGATAACCGACAACTGATAACTGATAACTGACATTAGTGTCTTTGTGCCTTAGTGGCTGAACTGTTACCTACTTTTTAAATACTACCTGCATGGAGTCCGAATACGGCTCAAAATAAATTTTGCTTTCAACCTGAAAAACATCTCGCAGGGTCTCGCTGTTTAAAACCTTGCCTGTGGGTCCGTTAGCAACGACATCTCCATGCCGCACAAAAATAAGATGATCGCAAAATGCAGCGGCAAGATTAATGTCCTGCATCACGGCAATCACTGTTTTTGGCTCGTTTGCCATCCCCTGGGCCGCCAGCTTCAGCATGCCGATGGCATGATTGATGTCCAGGTTTGATGTAGCTTCGTCCAGAACCAAAACCGGTGACTCCTGTGCCAGGGCTCTTGCAAAAATAACACGCTGTCGCTCTCCGCTGCTAAGCTGCGTAATAAAACGGTTTTCAAATTCCAGGGTATCTGTCTTTACCATTATGTCATG
>JAQYVG010000366.1 GCA_030145595.1 Desulfobacterales bacterium
AAAGTATTTCACTCGAACCCTTGGATCCTTGGCCCCTTGAATCCTTAGGATCACTCCAACTCTTTTGGAGATGATCCTAAATAAAAAACTCAGCGCGTCACTGGATATACAGTGCCAAAAACAAAAACAGGAAATTTCATTTAATCGAATTATGCTGGCAATTTTATCTTTTTTAAAGGAGGAGCTATGGACGTAGTAATGCTTTCACGGCTGCAATTTGCGACTGCAACCATGTTTCATTTCTTGTTTGTCCCCTTTACGCTGGGATTGTCGTTCCTGGTGGCAATCATGGAGACCAAATATGTCAAGACAGGGGATGAAACTTACCTTCGAATGACGAAATTCTGGGGTAAACTGTTTTTAATCAATTTTGCATTGGGAGTTGTCACCGGAATAACCCTTGAATTTCAATTTGGAACCAACTGGTCACGCTACTCAGCCTATGTGGGTGATATATTCGGGTCACTGCTTGCTATCGAAGCAACCGTTGCTTTTTTTCTGGAATCGACCCTCATCGGTGTCTGGATATTCGGATGGAGAAAATTGTCTAAAAAGGCCCATGCTGCGGTAATGTGGCTGGTGGCCTTTGCCGGAACCCTCTCTGCGGTCTGGATTCTCATTGCCAATGCATGGATGCAGAGTCCGGTGGGATATACCATCCGCGATGGCAGGGCCGAACTGGTCGATTTCTTTGCTATCATAACCCAGAAATTCGCTATTCTGAAGTTTATCCACACGGTCAGTGCAGCCTATGTGCTCGGTGCGTTTTTTGTTATGGGTGTCAGTGCTTATCATTTGCTTAGAAAAAAGAACATTGAATTCTTTACCCGATCATTCAGAATCGCCTTGGTGTTCGGATTGATTTTTTCTTTTATAGTGGTGATTATCGGTGACCTGAATGGAGTGGTTGTTGCAGAAAAACAGCCAACCAAACTGGCTGCCATGGAATCCCTATGGGAAACGACGACCAGAGCTCCGGTTTACCTCTTTGCCCTGCCTGACGAGGAGAATGAAAGAAATAAAATTGAAATCGGCGCCATTCCCGGCCTGCTCAGCTTCCTTGTATTTCACGATATCAATGCAGAAGTAAAAGGGTTGAAAGCCTTTCCCAGAGAAGAAAGACCACCCGTGCTGATTACCTCTTTTGCATTTAAAGGCATGGTAGGGCTGGGATTTTACTTTGCACTCGTAATGATTATCGGCTGGTTCAAACGTAACCGCCTGGTTGACAGCCCCAAATTCTTGAAACTGATGCTCTTATCCATTCCATTGCCGTATATTGCCATAGAATTGGGGTGGGTCGTGGCGGAAGTAGGCCGCCAGCCCTGGATTGTTTACGGTCTGATGAAGACTTCGGATGCGGCTTCGCCGGTGGCAAGCTCTCAGGTACTGATATCTTTAATTGCATTTATTCTGGTCTACGGGCTTCTGGGTGCGGTAGGATTTTATCTAATTGTAAAATATGCCAAAAAAGGCCCCGAACCTGCTCCCGAGGCGGGGTCCGAAGCTGCTGCCGAGCCGGCTGCCGCTTAACGGGCAAGGATTGACAAATTAAAAGATCTTTAGTCTTAAATCATCAATATTCAATTGTATTTGGGGGTTAAAATGGTTTTACAAACAATATGGTTTTTTTTATGGGGTCTGTTATGGGCGATATTTTTCATGACCGACGGATTTGACTTCGGAATCGGAACCCTTTATCCCTTCATTGGAAAAAGTGACGAGGATAAAAGGATAATGATCAATTCCATAGGACCGCTCTGGGACGGTAACGAAGTCTGGCTGATTACTGCGGGCGGTGTTACATTTGCGGCTTTTCCGACTGTATATGCCGTGATGTTTTCATCCCTGTATTCGGCCTTAATGCTTATACTCTTTTCCCTGATCTTGCGCGGTGTTTCTTTTGAATTTCGAGGTAAGGTGGATGATCCGCGCTGGCGAAAAATCTGGGACACATGCATTTTTATCGGCAGTTTTACACCGGCCCTTCTCTTTGGCGTGGCTTTTGCCAATATTTTTCAGGGAATTCCTATTGATCAAAACGGCCTGTACCATGGAACCCTGTTGACACTCTTAAACCCATATGGACTTTTGGGCGGCGTGCTTTTTTTGTTCCTTTTCCTCATGCACGGTGCATTGTGGCTTGCAATCAAATCAGTAGGCGAACTTCATGAAAGGGCTGCATCCATAGCTAATAAACTATGGCCGCTTGAAGTAGGGGTGGTAGTAATTTTTTTGATCTGGAGTAAGTTCTCCACAAAACTCTATGATAACTACCTGGCCCATCCTGCCTTTTTTCTTGTTATACTGGTAACGGTTCTTGCTCTTTTGGGTATAAAAATATTTCTGGTGCAAAAGGCATTTTTCAAGGCATGGTTCGCTTCTGCGCTTACCATAGTCGGGGCTACGTTTTACGGTATCATCGGGCTCTACCCCAACATGTTTCCGTCAAGTATTAATGCCCGATTCAGCCTTACGGCCCACAATGCATCTTCCAGCCCTCTTACCCTGAAAATCATGCTGATTGTGGTAGTAATATTCATTCCTATCGTAATTGGATATCAGATTTGGGCATATAATCTGTTTAAAGGGAAAATTACGCCAGAGGATCTAACCTATGATGAGGCGTATTAAATGGAAAATAAAGTTCTTGATGCTATGAAAAAGGCAGGAAAGCCTGTCCGGCCCGGTGAGGTAGCAAAGATGGTAGGCGAGGATAGCAAAGAAGTCTCAAAGATAATAAGCGGACTTAAGAAAAAAGGAAAGATTATATCTCCAAAAAGGTGCTACTATGCACCCAGCAACGAATAGTCACTTTTTACCTGAATCTTGCACAAACAATCTTGAAAATTTATAAAATAATAACGTTTTTGGATATCAATAAGAGTGGCAAGCTGTTGTTTGTCATTTGCTCCAGAAGCACTTGCAGGTATGCTCGCTGCAGCAAGTCCTCCTTTTAGAAAAGGTCTTCTGGACATTTCTTTTGCTA
>JAQYVG010000367.1 GCA_030145595.1 Desulfobacterales bacterium
TGTTATTCCGAGGATTATTTTTTGAGCATAACGCAGAGATTGGGCAAAAAGACCATTTATGGACGGACACTAACTAAGACCTCTTCCGCCCTGCCCTGCATGAAATGCCCGGACCGGGGTAGCCTTTGCAAATCCAGGGCCTTGCCGGATAAATCTTACAAACGGCACCTTCTTGGTTATATTTCAGAAACGGGCAAGGGGTAACGCCTGGTTCCGGGTGCTCGATTTCACCGGAATGCCCATTGACGATGAAACCGTATTTTTCAAGAAAAATATCGATGTCCATTCTCAGGCAATCAGCAGCATGACGGTAATCTAATTCCGACCAGGGAATCCCGATTTCTTTGCAGCATCTGCCGCATCGTTGACAGTCAAAGTTCATTGGCCCTATCACTTTCAATTTATGGATGGAAACTATTTAACTTCAGCAACTACCCAGCCCAAAAAAGCCGGGTTACCGTCGGCCACCGGCAGAGTGACGATGCAGGGGCATTCGTAACTGTGCAGTGATTTGACTTTGTCTATCAGTTGCGGCACTCTCTCTTTAGTGGTTTTAGCGATCAGGACCGCTTCAGTGTCGTCCTGCAGTTTCCCGTCCCAAAAATAAAAGGAGTTCATATTGTCGAAGATGTTGGCGCAGGCTGCCAGCTTCGACAGTACCAGTTCTCGACCGATGGTGCGGGCCTCCTCCTTGCTGCTTGCAGTAATGTAAATCATATAAATTTCCATATTGTTTGTTACCCTTTGCTGTTTGCGGGTTATTCGTTGCTCATTGCGACTCGACTGAGCTCGCCGAAGTCTGGTTACTCGTTCCTGCTTGCCCGGCGTAGCCTTGGCGAAGACGGGACCCCTGATCCCTGCTCACTTTTCACTCGTTTTTATCTGAAATAATTCTTCCTCAAACTCGGGTCTGCCTTCGTAACGACCCAAGAACAGTCCCGGCATGTGATCGATGTTTTCGAAGATATTGGCATCAACCATGATACCGGCCTGATGGAGGACTTTGACAACATCCCCGGGCTTGGGGGGACACCCTTTAACGGCAAACATTTGTTGAATCTCCGGATGCTTTTTGTTGGCCTGGTACATGCATTTGCCCAGTAAAATGGTCTTTTTGCGACCGGGTGCCGGCTTCATAACTTTTCCGGTGAGAACCTCCACATCGTCCCACGGCTCTCCCTTCCAGGCCATGGCAACGGCCGTGAGGACAACCCCGGTGAGACCGGCACAGTAGGTACACAGGCTGATATCATACTTGGGAAAGGAAAGCCCCTTGATGCCCATCTTCTCCAGCGGCAGGGGCAGCGTGTTGGCCTGGTTGTATGGGAAGTCGTAGTTGTGAAAAGCAGTCACAGCCTCAATCGACTCGCCGACTACCTCGATGTCGGAAAGGTCAAGCGCCCGTCTCCGGTTTTTGGCTGCATGTACAAGATAGGGAACTTCCGATGGTTCGTAGCCCAGGATTCCGGCACCTACCAAGTCGGCGGAAAGCACATCCGCCGATGCCACCAGAAGATTGCTCCGGCGCATGCGCCCATCGATATTGGGACCACGCTCATTGGTGTAGATACCGTCCAACAGTGTCAGCATCGGCGGCATCTGGTCGGCCAGTCTGGCGATCATGAAATGCAGGTCCTTTTCAGGGTCGGTATTGTGGCATTTCTTGCGTGAAGCAATGTCGGTCGTCCCTTTTAAATTTTTGATCCCCAGACTAACCACGGTCATGGCATGGGTTTTCAGCACCGGAAGGTTCACCACGAAATCGGCATTCAGGATGTCGGTGTTAAACTTGAGTTCCACTCCTGCGCCCAGATCGACCTTTTCAAAGGATCGCTGAAAAACATTGACGGCCTTGACCCCGTAGCGTTTTTTTAACACTCCATATCCCAGGGTTTTAAAGGCGTGCGCCGGCGTCTCATAATCCTTGGGGTTCGTCAGAACAGTTCCCTCTCCGATGGTAATATCATCGACACCGCGCTCCTTTAAAAGGACGACAATATCTTCAACAACGCGGGAGGTGGTGATTACGCCCCACTTGGGAAAGTTGACCGCCCGGGTCCAAAATACGATGTTAGGTTTGATGAATACCCTGGCACCTGCCGGCAGATGATCCAGTCCGCGGCAGAGGTCAACCGCCCGTCTTACCGATTCCCGCGGTTTTTCATAGCGTACAATGGATACTGTTGATTTGCTCATGGCCTCTTTGCGTTTCGGGTTGCGGGTTGCGAGTTACGAGTTACGGGTTGCTCAGCGTTGGATGACTGCATTACGGAGGTCCTGTCGTTTTCTTGAAGGGCGTTATGCCGATCGGATACGAAAGCGCTGCCCGTGGCCCGATGTTTGGGATGGCATCCGCGGCTTCGCATGCTATATCAAAGCATCACACCATCTCAAATATCAGGCCACACCACCATAGCGGTATTCATAGCGCCCTTCAAGAAAATGACAGGACCGGAGTAATTGGCGACAATGGTGCACTCTTTAATCTGCAAATAATATCGATGCCATCATAGTTTCACGACTTTATAAGGTGCGAAACTTGAGTTATTATTCTCTGTAAATGTTTTTGATGAAAAATGCAAAAAGTTCTTGATATTCAAACGTTCGTTTGATACAAACGTTTTATTGAAATCTGTATGAGAAATGCTGGCAGAGGTGGCCGATGAAGGAAAAACCCATAGATAATACAACGCGTCAAAGACTGCTTAAAAATGCAGAGATTCTGTTTGCCGAGAAAGGCTTCCACGCCGTCAGTGTCCGTGAAATCACTAAAGCAGCCAAGTGCAACCTGGCGGCGGTGAATTACCATTTCGGCGGCAAAATGAACCTTTACCTTGAGGTTTTTCGGTCCCGCTGGGTACCCCGGGCCCGGCGCATCCACCACAGCTTCGAAGAAGCGCTCCAAGGCCAGGAATCCCCTTTGATTGATGATGTGGTCGGCGCTCTGGCCCATGCCTTTCTGGAAGGACCATTGACCGATGAAGAAC
>JAQYVG010000368.1 GCA_030145595.1 Desulfobacterales bacterium
AAATATGTTCCCATTGATTAATTTTTGTTCATATTTTTAGTAAGCCGTTGGATGATCTCGTGATATTTTTTCTAGCTTGTTCAAATTAAGAAATAGAGATTGATGTGTCAAGACAATGCAACAAGTTAGTTCGCTTCGGCTCACAATTGGAATGATGGAATGATGGAATATTGGGTCTTTTTTGAATCACATTGAAAAAGGTTATGATTTATGAGATAAACCCACCATGAATCGTAAAAACATGAATAGAGGTTTCAAAAAACTCAGGGTCTGGCAAGACGCCATTTCCCTTTATGTTTTGGCCTATAAAGTGAGGATTATTGGACCATTATTCCAATGCGTCGGCAAGCGAATATGGTAAAATAAAAAATTGATTTATTTTAATGTATGGAGGGCTTGATGTTCTACAAAAGTGATAGTAGCGGTTACAAGCAGATGCTGGAAGGGATAAAGATTAAGACTCTGGTTTTTGGAGAAAAAACGCTTTTAACCGAATTCCGGCTGGAAAAAGAGAGTAAAATACCCCGGCACAGCCACCCGCATGAACAGACAGGATACCTGGTTTCAGGTAGAATGCTGCTTTTCATCGGCGAGGAAACTTTTGAGACCGAAGCGGGAGACTCCTGGAGCATTCCCGCAGATGTTGAGCATAGTGCTGAGATCATAGAGGATTCAATCGCTGTAGAAGTCTTTTCACCTGTTAGAGAAGAGTACCTGCCGAACAACCTATAACCTCTTTAATTCTTAGCAATTTGAAACTACTTTATAATAAGTAAAAAGGGAGCAGCTAGTATAGGCGCTCCCTTAATGGTGTACTTGTGGTGCGCCCGGCAAGATTCGAACTTGCGGCCTACGGATTCGTAGTCCGGCGCTCTATCCGGGCTGAGCTACGGGCGCATGTTAATATAATTGATATTTGCTTGGTTCTTAAGCCATTAATACTTTTATGTCAATAAAATCGTGTTACGATTTTATAGAACTCCCGCAACACAGACTGCGGGATCAGATGGCGCAAGGTTAAAATTTGTTTGATTACACCTCTCGATTCTATTAATCTGATCCAATGGATACGAAACACATAGAATTCATGAAGCTGGCACTCGATGAGGCCAAAAAAGCTGGACAAAAGGACGAAGTTCCGGTAGGAGCAGTACTTGTCGCCGAATCAGGAGATATACTCTCCAGATCGCACAATCAGACCATCAGCCTTTCTGATCCTACCGCACATGCTGAAATTATGGTATTGCGCCAGGCGGCTCAAAAGGCTTCCAATTACCGGTTGTTAAGCACAACCCTGTATGTTACAGTCGAGCCCTGTATCATGTGCATGGGAGCTATCGTCCACGCCCGCGTGGCAAAGGTGGTTTTTGGTACTTACGATCCCAAATGGGGAGCTGCCGGTTCGTTATACAATTTTGCAACCGATAAGCGTTTGAATCATCAGCCGGAACTTTTGCACGGTGTATGTCAGGATGAGTGCCGAGCGCTGATTCAGGATTTTTTTCGCACCCGACGAAATTCGATTAGGCAAACGGAATCACGATAACTTTTCAGCGCAGAGACACAGAGAACGCAGAGGTTTTGTTTTTATTTTACTTTTCACTGAGAAGGTGAAAAGCAAAAACACGCATCCCTGTGGAATAAAGGAATAACTACTTGTATTTCAATACAATATTACTTTCATAAAGCTTGAGCTATTTTCTTTTGCCGTCCCCTCAACGGCAAAAGAAATAATATTTAACTCTGCGGCCTTTGCGTCTCAAGCGAAGCGGGCGGTAAAAATTAAAGGAATGACAAATGGCAAATATTGTAATAGTCGGGACCCAGTGGGGAGACGAAGGCAAAGGTAAAATTGTAGATCTTCTGGCAGAATTTGCCGATCTGGTTGTGAGATTTCAAGGAGGAAACAACGCCGGCCATACTATGGTTGTCGCCGGCGAACAGTTTATCAGCCATCTGGTTCCTTCCGGTATTTTGCAGAAGAAAACCTGTATAATCGGCAACGGGGTGGTGGTAGATCCCGCAGTTTTGGTGGGAGAATTAGACAATTTAAGCAACCGCGGCGTTGATGTAGGCCCTGACAGGCTCAAGATCAGCGAAAAAGCCCATGTCATTATGCCCTATCATCAACGGCTTGATCACGCCCGTGAAAAAATGAAAGGCGACAAAAAGATCGGTACAACGGGTCGCGGGATCGGGCCGTGCTATGAGGACAAGGCGTCCCGGAGAGGAATCCGATTCGCTGAACTTATTGATCCTGAAGTTTTCACTGAAATGGTAACTTCCGTTTTAAAAGAGAAGAATTTTTATCTGGAACAATTTTTTGCAACAGAGGCTTTAGATCCGCAAAGTATTATCGACCAGTATCAAGGTTATGCCAAACGGCTTGCGCCCCATGTTACCAATATTTCGGTCTTGATTTACAACGCCATCAAACAGGGAAAACAGGTTCTTTTCGAGGGAGCCCAGGGAACTCATCTTGATATTGACCACGGCACCTACCCTTTCGTCACTTCATCGAACACAGTCGCCGGTAATGCCTGCTGTGGTGCCGGCATCGGTCCCAAAGAGATCAATGCTGTCATCGGCATTGTTAAGGCCTATACTTTTGTAGTGTCTCTTTATCGGGTTTGGTCTTGGCAAGGTCATGGAGATAGTTCCCTGTGTGATCAGAGACTTTCTTCTTAGCATCTTCCAATATCTCCTTGATGCCGTCGTAGTAGGCATTGTCGAGTTTGTTCTTCATGGACTGGATGGTTCCAATAGTCTTGAAGAACTCGTCTACGATATCATCCTCTGATGCTGACATGATATTTGTTGGTGTTTGATCAGAATACTGCAGAGTTGAGTTGAGTTGAGTTGAGTTGAGTTGTATTCCTTTTAGTTGATGGTTGATGGATGATGGATGAACGTGTATCATGTTGTACCGAAAATGACGAGACAGTGAACGCCAACTCAGGCCATGTGCGGTACATTCGTACGAGAGG
>JAQYVG010000369.1 GCA_030145595.1 Desulfobacterales bacterium
GCCCAAATTACGGATAAAAGACTGCTGACCATTGAACAGGTCGGCCTGGGTGGCTACGGGTCTGTCAGGGGATACGCTCCGTCACTGTTTTTAGGGGACGAAGGGTATACCGTCTCTGCCGAACTTATGTTCGCGCCCCCGTTTTTGGCTGAAAAGAACCTTTTCGGGCAACGGCTGTCGCAGCTGGTGCAGTTTGCGCTCTTTGCTGATCACGGCCAGGTTTGGACAGTAGATGCCGGCACCCTGCCAGGTGAAGTCAGCGATTACCATTTGACCGGTTATGGGGGCGGGTTTCGATTGTATTACAAAAATTGGTTTACCTTTAAATACGACCTGGGGATACCTAAAAATCACATAGAAGGCCAGAAGGAATACTATCATTATTTTCAGACCAGTTTTACATTGTTCTAACCCGGACAGGCCCCGAGAGCGGGACAGGCAGCTGTAGCGCAATGGAGATTCCGTTTGCATTAAAACTGAAGCGGGTAACCAGAAATATCTGCTACAAAGGCACAAAGGATATATTGATTATTCTTTCTTAGTGCCTTTGTGTCTTAGTGGCTGAACTTTTATAAAAATTGTTTTAAATAAATGAATGAAGAAAATATAAAGCGATTACGCATCCTGGCAGTCGATGACGAGCCGTATATCCTGGAGATTTACTCTCAGGCTCTGAGCCATGCGAATGACCGGCCCAATTTTGGACCGGGTTTTGATGTGACGCTCTGCCGGCAGGGAGATGAAGCGCTTGAAGCCATAAAAAAGACGGCGGATGCTGATGATCCCTTTGCCGTAGTTTTTCTGGATTTGAATTTAGGCTCCGGTCCTGACGGCCTTTCTGTAGGCGAAGAGATCCGCAAGATAGACCCTTATGTAAATTTCGTCATCGTTACCGGGTTGCTGGATGTTATGCCTCGAGAAATTGTGATGCGCATACCGCCCTTAGATAAAATCCTGTATGTTCAGAAACCGTTTCACGTTCAGGAGATCCGTCATTTTGCCGCGGCGCTGGGTGCCAAGTGGCAATCTGAAATACTGCTCAGAGAGTCCGGCGCAACATTGGAAAAAAAGGTAAAAGAGCTGGAACAAAAGCGCCGGGAACTTTTAGACAGTAAATTGGAGCTTGAGAATGTAAACGAGATGCTGCTTGATACCAATTCTGCTCTTTCGGTGCTGGCCAGGAATCTTGAGAAAAGCCGCAAGGAATCGGAAAAGCGGATACTCCAAAAAACAAAGACCCTTATTTTACCTATTATTGAAAAGCTCTATCATGCCAGAAGGCTTGAAAAATACAGGGAAGATCTGGATCTTTTGACCGGCTTTCTTGAAAATCTGACCTCCGGTCTGGACCAAGACAAAATCAGCGCTTCTCTTTCCGCCAGTGAAATGCGTATCGCATCTTTAATAAAAAACGGAATGTCAAGCAATGAAATCGCCCGGCATCTCAACGTATCCCTTTTTACGGTTAAAACCCATCGCAAAAATATCCGCAGGAAACTAAGCTTGCAGAATTCCGGCGTTAATCTGCGCTCCTATCTCGACTCCCAAGACAGCCCCGAAGAGTAATAGCCACCCCGGTTAAATACGCCCCAGTTGAATCCCTTCGTGTGCTCCTGCGGAGCAATTCCACCCCAGTGAAATACGCTGCGCTGTCCTTCGGAATTTAACGGGGCAGGCGGGATAAACTTCGCTCCTCACAGAGTGTTTTTAATCAAAGTCACCCTGCTTTTATAATTGGTTGTATTTAATTAAGTTTTTTATTGTTTGCACAATCAGAATAAATTCTTCATGAGAAATGGCTAACTCTAACGTTGCAAAAATCGAGGATGCCTCAGATCCGCGGCGTCAAGGGCGAAGCCGTAGTAAAATACTGCGAGCCCTTGACAACAAAGGAGATGGGGTATTATCGGTTTTCCCAAAGGGTAAACAACACGGTGTAAATGCCACTATCATTGGAAATAACCGGGAGTTTTCTCTCGATCAAGGCCTATGAATTGGAGAAAAGCCTTTGTTTAAGCTGTTTTACAAGAATCACACCGTGTTGTTTGTGCAACTATTAGGATTAATAGTTCAACCAGTAAGGAGTACCTTCGATGGAGTTGAGCGGACCGACAATTCCCTGGGGATCCGAGCGGCCGTTGTCCATGATAAAGATGCGGCCCCGGACATAGAATTTGGTGACAAGGTGGTTGTCCGCCGGTGTACGCCCCTCCGGCGGCACGAGAAGCCTTTCAGCCCTGTAGCCTGCGCGTTGCAGACAGTATACTGTAAACTGGGTGGTATCCACACAGTTTGCCCGTTTGGATTCAAATACCGTGCGGTTGGACCGCCGTGCACCCAGGTAGTAGTCATAGCGCAAATTGTGGCGTTCATAAAAATCGATCAGAGCGGGGGCGTTCAGACGATCGACAACAGCTTTGAAGTTGCCCCATCGACGGGTTTTAATATGCATGAAATTGGAAGCATTGTCACCGCCTCCGTATTCGAAAGCCACGGGGTCATCAGTCTCATACAGTAGATAATAGCCGGCCAAATCCAAAGAAAGGGCTAAAATATAGGGGTTGATTTTGGAGCCCGTGGATTCGCAGCCTTTGGCCGTTTTCTCGATTTTGCCGAAGGGCCATGAAATGCCGTAGAGGTTCGGAGTGGGCCAGGTCGTGCATAGAAGGTGTTCGAGGCTGTAATGCGCTACAATCCGCCGGGCTAGTTGGAGCTGCCTATCCTCCAAAAGCCAGAACAGCGCCTGCAAAGGGGTGCAGTATTTTCGCACCTCTGGTTTGCCGACGTGGTACATTTGACGGAACACCAGATCAAAACGCGCAGTATTTTCGCCGTAAAGCATGCCAAGGTGCTTTAGTGCCGCCAACTCCCGGTCGTTAATACCGTCTTGCAACTCGGGCAATTTGCCCAGTTCTTCAAACAACAGGGCGTTGCGTTCCGCGATGGCTGTCAGCAACCT
>JAQYVG010000036.1 GCA_030145595.1 Desulfobacterales bacterium
TGTGTTTTGGCACAATTAGGGTAGAAGCTATTGGAAATTTTTTATCTTTTGAGACTCTATCTTAGCTTTCCGGGCTAAAGGGGTATTGGGAACCAATTTAAGCACCTTTTGAAAAGCATTAAATGCTTTTTCATAATTACGCGACAAGGTGTAAGCCTCGCCAAGATCGAAATGAAGTTGGGCGATCTGCGGATAGTGTTTCACGCTGATTTCAAGTATTGCCACCGCTTCCGGGGCCTTGCCCATGGCAATATAAGTTATGCCTAAGCCGCGCAAAGCATTGAGAAACCGAGAATTAATCTCAAGAGCCTCGTGATAATATTTTAAAGCAAGTTCATACTCTCCTTGGTTATAATAGGCCCAGCCCAGATTGGACAGGGGAAATTGGGGCGTGGCGTAAAGCAGATCTCCGGCAACCTCTTCGAAATATTTTATGGCCGTGTCCCAGTCCTTCTTTTTCATATAGGCTGTCCCCAGGTTGTTTTTGGCGGGCGAATAGCCGGGGTCAATTGCCAGGGCTTTCTGGAAGTGTTCGATGGCAAGGTCCAGTTTGTCCTTGGCCATATAGGTAAGCCCCAGATCGTCATGCAGAAATTTATTATTGCCGTAAAGCTTTTTGGCTTTAAGAAACTCTCTTAACGCCAATGTGTAATTGCCTTGGTTTAAATGGGCTTCGCCCAGATGTCTGCCCGCTTCCGCCTGTTTCTTGCGTACTTCCAGACTTGTTGAAGTACACGCTGCAAAACAAAATACAATGCTTATAAACAATACCCGAACACGCCAATGTGTTTTCATCTTTTTATTACCTTTCATAGCGTTTAAATTGAGCGTTATCGCTCAATTGGGTGTCCGTTGTCCTTTGTCCGTCGTCCGTTGCTAAGCAATAAGAAGCGAGATTATATTTCAACTACAGGTGAAACAAAAAACCTGTAAAACCACTGACTACGGACCACTGACAACAGACGCCTAATCGAGTTTTGACTCGATTAGGGTACTACAAATATCTTTCCGGTATCCCGAGCAGAATTACCTTTACTTCCTGATGGTCCAGCAGTTGAATCACCCCGTCATCCAGGGGGACGTCTGCAAGCAAAACTGTTGGTCCGCCTGCTGCGGCAACCAGACAACCCGGCACGGTTAACGCCGTATTATAAGCAGCGGGCCGGTCTGCCGCCCAAAACGTCGGATTGTTAGCAAAGGAAAGACCTAAAGCATCTGACAGTTTCCGAATAACAGTTACGTAGCTGTTTTCGTTTTTTATCTGGATGATGTCGAAGCCGGCTTTTTTGATGGCAGCAACAGCGTCTCCGTAAAAATCCCCAAAGTCAATTAGAAGCGGACTTTTATTGCCTATGGTAACAAGATTCGATACTGCTTTAAGTTGCATTTGCACATACGGAAATGTGATACTTACATTAGGAGCATATTGATAACCCATGGCCTTTAGCAGATCATTGACCAGAGCCCTGTGGTCCGAAGGATCGACTGTGACCACATTTTTAACTTTACGGTATGGATCTTTTGCCGGTTGCGGGTTTGTCCCTCCTTTTCCCGTGAGCACGTCTTTAATGACGATATCATGTTGCTCCAAATAGCGGGTAATCGATTCCGGAGTACGTTGACCCGGATTATCAATCAACGATATGCAAATCTTACGGTCGGTCTTTTCCGTCGCTGATGGTTCATCAATGATCCATTTTCCTCGAGTCTCTACATCAACGCCACGGTCGGCAAAGGACAATCGGCCGGCTAATAAATCTTTGCTAAGTGACTCAAAAACAGAATTGAAAATCTGTTCGGCAGAAGCATTGAACCCAATTTGGACAACTTTTACGTTTTTCCAAAAAGATCTTACCACATTAACTGCAGACTCTTGGCCTGCATTATCTTGCGGGAAAATAAGCCGGGTTCCGTCTTTAAGCTCCATGAAAGGCATGCGGGCAAGGTCGAGTTCGAAATCCTCCTGACCTTGCCTTGGAAAGTAGTAAACGCCTTCATTGTAAAACCTGGCCTTCAATATGGAGGCCGCTTCCAGCAACGGCGACCCTTGTTTATCACTGTTATTGTCCGGCCCCGGAGGTTCCAGGGCTGTTACCTCTATGGGAACAGAGCTGCCCGTACCATTGTCGTAGTTTCTGGCCGCCGCAGGATCAAAAAGGGATGCATACCACGGCTGGTTTCGAATGGATGGATCCGGAATATGGATCATTTGTCCTACATAAATCTGATCCAAATCCGCAATATCCGGATTGATCAGCCTGAACAACTTGATCCCTTCATGGTACGACTCTGAGTCAAAGCCTCCGAAATTCCTCGCGATCAGTCTGGAAACACAATCTCCCTTTTGAACCTTATAGGCTTTTGAGTAGTCCTTTAGGGGTTTAGGTATGTTGGAAATAGTTACAAACGGAACGGTAACAATGCCCGTGGATTGTCCCGGCATACTCCCTTGCCTTAACTTCCTTAAAGGAATCATGATATACTGTCCGGGCTGGATTCTGTCAACATCTCTAATATGTGGGTTTATACGTTGAAATATCCTCAAAAATTCCGGAAAATCCTTAAGTGAGATTTCTCCTTTTTGCCGGAAGAGTTTAAGGACCCAGTCATTTTTTTGGACAACATAGGGATCACATAAGATGTCCCATCCGCGGTCATACCGGATGGTGTAACTTTTATATAAAAAAGCACCGTTTGCTTTCAGGGGTGCAATCAGAATCGCTGAAAGGATTATAACCAAATTGAACATTTTGCAAAGGCCTCTCCGGTTCATGCTTTTTCTGCCTTGGTAAGATTCAATTCCCTTGCAATCTCTTCGGAAACACGTTTGACAAACTTTTTGAAGTCATCCTCTTTTAACGGCTTTCCCGGAGCTGGGACCTGTTCAAGATCTTCCGGATGGATTAATACAGGAGCATTAATATAGTCCGGATTGGGCGAGATGTTAAATTCTGCCGGAAAACTTTTTTCAAAATACATCTCCTGGAAGCCTGAAAATTTCAATGCATGTGCTGTTGAATCGATGACGGCAATATCATTTTCCCCGATAATTCCTTGAGCGCGGGCTGCAACCAGACCGGCCAGAGATTCACCGCCATGCGTACAGGCTATATGTCCGTTGCGGTTTGCCAAAAGCCCCCAGTCCATGATAGCCTGCTCCGGCACCTCGGCAAAAAAAACTTTCTGCATGCCGGACATGCGGTTATATATGTCTGTTAGATGAATTACCCTCGGCATTGAAACCGGATTGCCGATCATAGCGGCTTGAGCTACACTCGATTTGACGGTCACCGGAACAAATTTTCTTTTTTTTGCATCAGGCTCCAAATAATAGCGATAAACAGGATTGGCATGCTCCGACTGAACGCCTAATATCTTAGGCAGAGTCTGAATTATGCCGGCCTCATAAAATTTCAAAAATCCACTCATAACTGCGGTAATATTACCGGCATTACCAATGGGTACAACGACCACCAGGTTTTGCATATCATATTCAAACGCCTGCGCAATTTCATATGAATAAGATTCCTGCCCCAGTATCCGCCAGGCATTCTTGGAATTGAGCAGAGCCACGTTGTAGCTGTCCGACAAAGCTTCCACTACCTTCATGCAGTCGTCAAACACGCCGGGTATTTCAAATACAGCCGCACCGCTTCCCAAAGGCTGGGAAAGCTGCTGCGGCGTAACCTTCTTGTGTGGAAGCAGTACTGCGGACTTAACATGCGGCTGCAGAAAAGAGGCATATAATGCGGCTGCGGCTGAAGTGTCTCCCGTGGAAGCACATATCGCCAGGACATCGGATACATGCTGCTGCCTGATCAAAAAATTCAAATAGCTCAGGGCGCTGGCCATTCCCCGGTCCTTAAAGGAAGCACTTGGATTTTGACCGTCATTTTTGAAGTAGAATCTAACACCGGCCTTTTTTTGCATAAAAGCGTTAGCTTCTACAACGGGCGTGTGTCCTTCTCCGAGGTATATTACAGCATCAAGCGGTATAACCGGCCCGATGAATTCATGATACAAATAGATGCCTTTCAGCGCAGGTATTGTGAGCATTTTACGGTAATCGAAAATCCGTTGCCACATCCGCCCGGGAATCTTTTTTAAACGGTCAAAATTCAAGTCATTTATAAGAAGCACCTCTCCGCAATCCGGGCAGGTATAAAGCAACTCTTCAATGCCGTATTCCAGCTTGCAACCCAGGCAGCGATAAATCAGTTTGCCCCTGTGCTGCGGAATGATGTAAGGCCTGATATCTTCTGGAAAATTCTCGGGTTTCATGGTGCTATTGTTTTCATCCCTCCCATATAAGGCCTTAAGACTTCCGGTATAGACACCGATCCGTCGGCCTGCTGGAAATTTTCAAGTATGGCGGCGACTGTGCGACCCACAGCGAGTCCGGAGCCGTTCAAGGTATGTACAAGCTTGGTCCCTTTTTCCCCTTTTCTTTTGAACCTGATATTGGCGCGTCTGGATTGAAAACTCTCGAAATTGCTGCAAGACGAAATCTCTCTGTAAACACCTTGCGGCGGCATCCAAACTTCAATATCATAGGTTTTGGCCGATGCAAAACCCAGGTCTCCTGTACATAGATCGATAACCTGATAAGGAAGCCCCAAGCTTTTCAAAATCGCTTCGGCATCACCTAAAAGCTTTTCGAGTTCATCATAAGAAGTTTCCGGTGTTGTGAATTTGACCAGTTCAACCTTGTTGAACTGGTGCTGCCGGATCAATCCTCTGGTATCTTTGCCATAAGAACCGGCTTCGCTGCGGAAGCAGGGAGTGTAAGCCGTATAAAAAATCGGCAGGATCTCTTCAGGCAGAATTTCATCTTTATGAATGTTGGTAACCGGAACTTCGGCAGTAGGCACTAAAAAATAATCCCACCCCTCCAGTTTGAAGAGATCATCCGCAAATTTCGGCAGCTGGCCGGTGCCTGTCATGCTTTGGCGATTGACGATAAAAGGCGGCAGTATTTCTTTATAACCGTGCACGGTGGTGTGCATCTCAAGCATAAAATTGATTAAAGCCCTTTCCAGTCTTGCGCCGGCCCCCAGATAGAGCGGAAAACGCGCACCGGTAATCTTGGAAGCTCTTTCAAAATCGAATATTGCAAGATTCTCTCCCAAGGTCCAGTGTGCCAGGGGTTTGTAATCAAATTCAGGAAGTGTGCCTACCGTTCTTACAACCGGATTTTCAGATTCATCCTTTCCTATGGGGACCGATGAATGGGGAATATTCGGCAAACCCATAAGAATTTCGTTAATCTTTTCCTCATTTCCCGACAAAGACTTATCCAGTGCCTTGATTTTAGAACCAACTTCACGCATCTTTGCAACAAGAGAGTCGGCATTGTCACCTTTTTTTTTCAAATCCGCGATCTGGTCCGAAACAACATTACGACGATGCCTCAGTTCCTCGATTTCAGCTAAAACATTCCTGCGACGGTCATCGCATTTTTTGAACAAATCAAGATCTGCTGTTGCTCCCCGTGCTGAAAGAGCTTTTTCAACCTCTGCTAATTTTTGCCTGACAAACTTGATTTCCAGCATAACAATCCCTATATTTTTGGAACAATTTAAGTACTTCCCACATTAGGCAAACATGCCCTACTTTTACCATGAGAAGGCCATTTAGTCAATGATTATTGCAAGTTGACATTAGTCGCTGATTTCTGTATATATATATAATATATAGCCAATTTTTGCCCGGGAGAACACCTATGGATGAAATTCGAGCAACAAAAGAAGAAATCCGCAATGATATTGCCAAACGGCTGGCCGCACTTGCGGACAGCACAGTTGAAGCTAAAGCCCGGCAAATAGAAAACAGGCTTTTTGAGTTCGCCAACTTTTTGGAAGCAAATATTGTTTTGCTTTATATAAACAGTGCCAATGAAGTTATCAGCCGAAATATAATTGAAAGATGCTTTGACTATAATAAAATTGTTATTCTTCCCGCCTTTGACATCTATACTTATAAGATGAAACTTATGAAAGTCGACAACCTTGAGACCGACTTAAAGCTTGGCCCGCGTGGCATCTTTGAGCCTGATGAAATGCGCTGTAACGTCGTGCCGATTGAGTGTATTGATATTGCCATAATCCCCGGCGCTGCCTTTGATGAAAAGGGCGGAAGAATCGGATCCGGTGAAGGATATTACGACAGACTGATCCCCAAGCTGTCGATCACTACAAGAAAGGTAGCGCTGGCCTTTGAAAACCAGATCACTCAGCAGATTCAAATGGAATCCCATGACAAGCATGTAGATATTATTATTACAGAAAAACGAATTATCTACAAAATATAGCTCTATTGCTGATAGAAAACAATGAAATATGAAAGACAGCGCCATGAAATGGTGAAGAATCAGATTGAGGCCCGCGGTGTCACGGATTCTAAAGTTCTTGCTGCGCTTCGTAAAGTTCCGAGACATCTTTTTGTAAGTGAAGCCCTTAGGGATCAGGCCTATGGAGATTTTCCGCTGCCTATTGGCGAACAGCAAACTATTTCACAACCTTATATTGTCGCTGAGATGACTCAGGCTTTGCAGCCTGGTGAGGGTGATCGGGTACTTGAAATCGGAACAGGATCAGGATATCAGGCTGCAGTTTTAGCTGAAATCGTGTTTCGTGTTTATACCGTAGAAAGAATTTATCCCTTATTTGTAAAGACCCGCAAACTTTTCGACGAACTTCAGTATCACAATATTGTAACCAAATATTCCGACGGTACCGTAGGGTGGGAAGACGAGGGTTCTTTTGACGGTATTATCGTTACCGCCGGTGCCCCTGAAATCCCCAAATTTCTGGTCAGCCAACTTGCTGTGGGAGGACGAATGGTGATTCCTGTTGGAAATCAGTATTCTCAGGAACTGATTAAACTTTACAAAAATGAACGTGGTATCCACAAAACCAATTTGGGCGGTTGCCGCTTTGTCAAACTTGTGGGTGAATATGGCTGGAGTGAACAGTAAATGCTTCGTCGCCTTTATGCTTGGATAATCTATTGGGCGGAAACACCTTACGGAACGTGGGCCTTATTTCTACTCGCATTTTGTGAATCCTCTTTTTTCCCAATACCCCCTGACATCCTGCTAATAGCACTTGCCGTCGCTATCCCCAAAAAATCACTGAAATATGCCCTGATATGTTCGGCCGGCTCCGTCCTGGGAGGATGCTTCGGGTATCTGATCGGATGGCAGTTTATGGCGTCAATCGGCAGTCCCATAGTCGATTTTTATGGCTTGGGGACAAAGGTTGAATACATTGGGTCTCTTTACAATAAATACGACGCCTGGGCGGTTGCTATTGCGGGATTTACTCCGATCCCCTACAAGGTCTTTACGATTGCAGCCGGAATATTTAAAATCAATTTCTCGGTCTTTGTATTAACATCCCTGGTATCTCGCTCGGCCCGCTTTTTTATAGTGGGAGGACTTATATATCTTTTCGGGCCCAAAATTCAGGGTTTTATCGAGAAATATTTTAATATCCTTGCGGTTGCCTTCACGGTGCTGCTTGTTTTAGGGTTTGTTGTAATCAAATATCTATTACCCTAATCGAGCCAAACTCGATCAGGTGTCTGTGGTCAGTGGTTTTACAGGTTCTTTGGGCCTCTTTTTGTGTTTCACCTGTAGTTGAAATATAATTTCGCTTCTTATTGCTTAGCAACGGACGACTGACAAAGGACAATGGACACCCAATTAGGCATTTTCGCTCATTTGGGGTTAAAGTCTTGATTTGTAAATCTTCAGCCAAAGCGTTATCGTAGCGCCGGATAAACCGAGTTAGATTTACAACTAACAACGGACAACAAACAACTGACACAAATAAGCTATAACTTACTAAGTCTTAACTGGCGCTTTTGCTTTAATTTCTCGTTGACTATAGGCGGCACCATACCTTTGATGTCACCGCCGAAAGTGGCCGCCTCTTTTATGATCGATGAACTGGTAAATATCCATCGAAGGCCGGTCATAAGAAAAACAGTCTGAACATCCCGGTTAAGTCTGCGGTTCATCAGCGCCAGCTGAAACTCATATTCAAAATCCGATACAGCGCGCATTCCACGCAGTATGGCATGGGATTTCCTTTTGGCAGCATAATCAACTAAAAGTCCATCAAAAGTATCCACTTCAATGTTCGGAAACTCTTCAAAGCTTCCTTCCAGCATCTCTACCCGTTCCTCGACAGTAAAGAAACATTCTTTTATCGGGTTTTTCAATATGGCTACGATAAGCTTGTCAAAGATTGTAAGCCCTCTCTTGGCAATATCTACATGACCGTTGGTGACAGGATCGAAGGTCCCCGGATATATGGCGATTTTTTGCATTGATCATATTCCCCTTTTAAGTCTTAGTACTCGAATTTAATTTTGATTTGATAATAAAAAGGTGTTTTCATACCACATAACTTAAAAATGATACAAGGGTTTTTCCATATTTTCTCTGCTGGTCAATTTCAAACGCTTTAAGATTTGCCGGTATCGGTTCAGCAGCAGCGTGCTCGATCACAACGTAGGCCCCTTTAGCCAGAGAGTTGCTGCGATAAAGATTACGCAAGGCCGGCTTGATAAGATTGCGGTTATAAGGCGGGTCTATAAAAACCAGATTAAACGGCGGGCTTGATGATTTTATACAGTTTAAGGTCTTGCTGATATCCCATTTAATAACTTTCGTTAGCCGGCTATAGGCGCACTCTTCGATATTGCGCGCTACAACAGCTAACGCCCCCGGGCTATTATCTATAAACACTGCATATTCAGACCCTCGACTGATCGCTTCAATACCAAGGGCGCCGGTTCCTGCGAACAGATCCAACACAATTGCTTCATGAACACGCGATGAAAGGATGTTGAAAATCGATTCTCTCAAGCGGTCAGCGGTCGGCCTAACCTGCCTACCGCGTACTGCCTGCAGTTTTTTCCCTCTTAAACTGCCGCTAATAATTCTCAGGCCCATATTTATAAAATAAAGGATAATCGTTCACAGGTTCAGAGTTCACCGTTCAGGGTTGTAAGGTGTATTCTGCCTTTTCTTAACCTTTGAACCCTGACCGTTCCCCGTTCAGCGTTCAACGTTCGGAGTTGTAAGGTATGTCCTGCTTTTATTAACCTCTGAACCCAGAACGGTGAACCTAGAACCTTTGAACTTTGACCGTTCCCCGTTCAGCGTTCACCGTTCAGGGTTGTAAGGTGTATCCTGCCTTTTCTTCACCTTTGAACCCGGAACCTTGAACATTGAACCGCTCAACCTAGGAGTAAGTTTCCAACATCTGATTCAGATGGTTTTTTTCTATCCCGATGGCTTCGGCTGTTTTGGCAACATCGTTATTATATTGCATAAGCTTTTTTTGAATAAATTCTCTTTCAAAAGCCTTTTGGGCGTCTTTAAAGTGTTGAATTAATAAGAGCTGTGATTCAATTGAGCCTGTCCCTTCCACACAAGCGGGGTTATAAGGGGCTGGAATGTCGAATTCGTCAATGATATCTTTGTCCACCATAATAGTCAGGCGCTCTATAAGATTCTTAAGTTCCCTGACATTTCCCGGCCATGCATAACCGCATAACAAATCAACTGCTTTTCGAGCCATTGTTTTGCTTTTGCCTCGATCCATGATAGCACATTCTTGCAGAAAGGTTTCAACCAGCAAGGGGACATCTTCAAAACGATCCCTGAGCGACGGGACATCAATGGGGATTACATTCAGCCGGTAGTAAATATCTTCCCTGAAACTCCCCTTCTCAATCTCAACTTTAAGATCTTTATTGCTGGAAGCAATCACCCTGACATCTACACTCAATATTCTGCCGCCGCCGACTCGCTGAAACTGCTGTTCCTGCAGGACCCGCAAGATCTTAGCCTGAGTTTTAAGGCTCATATCTCCGATCTCATCCAGAAATATAGTCCCTTTATTGGCTAATTCGAACTTCCCCACTTTTTTGACAGACGCGCCGGCAATGGCCCCTTTTTCATGACCGAACAGTTCACTCTCTATAAGTTCCTCGGGAATCGCGGCACAGTTAACATCAATTATCGGTTGGTCGGCACGTGAGCTTAGCTGATGTATAGTGCGGGCGACCAGTTCCTTGCCGGTTCCATTCTCTCCGGTAATGAGTATCCACGCATCGGTCGGGGCGGCAACCGCGATTTGTTTTTTCAGTGCTGCAACCGGCGCACTGTTGCCGGTTATAGTATGCTTTTCAAGGGTCTTTTTGCGCAGATATCTGTTTTCTTCTTCAAGCCGTCTGAAATTTAGTGCATTGTTGATCGCCACGATAACCTTGTCGATTGAAAGCGGTTTCTCGATTAAGTCGAATGCGCCTAACTTTGTTGCTTTCACGGCGGTTTCTATCGTTCCATGACCGGATATGATAATGACCTGGATGTAAGGGTTGTTTTTCTTGATCTCTTTTAACGTTTCAATACCGTCAATACCCGGCATCCATATGTCAAGCAGTACAAGATCAGGGGATTCCGTATCGATGATCTTCAGCGCCTCGTATCCATTCGTTGCGGTTTGGACTTCAAAACCTTCGTCTGAAAGAAGGCCGCTTAACGATTTCAATATGGAAGGTTCGTCGTCTACAATCAAAATAGAAGGAAACATAGGCTTAATCCCTTTTCACATTTACAATGAGACCTTTGAAAAATGTTCAATTTTGTTCAAGTCCAAGGAAGGCGAAAATTTTAACCACAGGCATACATTGAGTATTTCGAGGATTAAAATTTGAGCCTGACGCCGGAATTGGGCAAAAGGGGGCGTTTTGCAAAGGTCTCATAATGGTAATTCGATAACAAACTTAGCGCCCCGGGGCTGGTTATCCTGAACGCGTATCATACCGTTATGATCAGCGATGATTGTGCTTACAATGGTAAGCCCCAAGCCCATACCGCTCTTTTTGGTCGAAAAATAGGGTTCAAAGAGACGGGTCTTGTCTTCAGCAGAAATACCGGACCCGTCATCGGCAACTTCTATTCTTACGATCTTTAAAATAGAATCATTAGCTATGGATACAGATATGCAGCCTTTTTCTTTAATGGAGCTGATGGCGTTGCCCACAAGATTGATCATCACCCGCTTGATTTGCTGCCGATCAAGGTTAAGTTGCGGGATATCGTCTTTAATGGTGAACTCAAAGTCAAGATTCTGACTTCCTTCTTTGTAAAGAGCCAAGGTCTCTTCAATAATGGGAGGCAAATCACAGGGTTTAGGGTTTGCTGTGGGGAATCTTGCAAACGTTGAAAATTCGTCGACAAGATTTCTAATCAGATCCACATGATCCATAATTGTCCGGGTGCACTCATCAAACACCGGCTGGTTGAGCTGCTTGGAGTATTTTCGATTCAAACGTTGTGCCGAAAGTGTTATGGGGGTCAATGGATTTTTTACTTCATGGGCAATTCTGCGGGCAACCTCACGCCAGGCGGCCATGCGCTGGGCCTTTTCCAGCTCCGTCAGATCATCAAATACAATCACGATACCCATGTGCTGACCGGTGTCATCCTTGAGTGCATTAACATGTATCATAAAGCTTAAAGGGTTGCCGTCTATAGCCAGTTTCAACGGCATATCTACGGCGTCATTCCGGAAAAGTGCAAGATTTTCCATAATCTCTTCGGCCAGCTCCAGGTGCGGCGCGCTTAAAAGCTTTTTATAATTATTATTAATGATTTTCTCTGATCTAAGGTTCAACATTTTTTCGGCGGACTTGTTCATCGTAGTGATAACCCCGTCGGCGTCAAGGGTTACAACACCAGCGGAGACGTCTTTCAAGACAATTTCCATGTACCGCCGTCTTTCTTCTATTTCAATGTTCTGTTGACGCAGCATGCGGGCCGAAAGTTCAAGCTGCTCCCTGCCGATCCGCAAATCCTTGGTCATGGTATTAAATGAATCTACCAGGCTGCCGATCTCATCGTCCGCCACTTGCTCTATACTGAAGCTCAAGTCACCCTCGGCAACCCGCCGGGTTCCGTCAGCAAGCTCCATGATCGGGATGGTAATTGTTTTTGCCAGGTTAAAACCGAACCATATGGCACAAAAGACAACCAAAAGCGCTACAATTGAAAGCGTTATATAATAGGTGATCTGAATCGGTTTTTTAAGAAGTTTTATCTGCTGGTATTCCTCAAAACCTCTGGAAATAGATGCCATCTTTCGGGAAAGTTCCGGACCAATCAGGACATCTATGACAACATACCCCTCGGCATCGGCTCGATTTGCTCCAAACGGCACGGCTGCGATAGTTCTGATAAGCTCGCCGGCAGGGATACTTTCCGTAATTGTTTTGACATCTTTTGCTGCCGTCTCTTTTTGAAGATTATCAGTGGAGACAACTTTAAAGGGCCCAGCTTCCAAACTCTGAGTCAAAGCTAATGTAAGACGCGTTGCATTGGCTGCATAAACTTCAACCGCATCAAAATTAAACTCACGCTGTACAATCTGAATATAGTTGGATAGAGCTTTGCTCTTTTTTGGTCCCAGCAGCTTCTTGGCTTTAATCTGATAGGCGATTCTTTCGAGAAAAAACTGATTGCTCTCTTCGCTTTGTACATATACGCTTCTGCCGACAAGCAAAGAATTTTCAAGGGCCTGTTCAACCGGAACATTGAACCAAAACTCAATGCTGGTTGTGATAAAATTGATTGAAAAGAAGAATAGTACAATCGTGGGGACTAAAGAAAGCGCTATAAAGGCAGCCACAAGTCTTGTACGGAGTTTTGCTCCCATTACCTTGCGCTTGCGATCATAAAGAAGTTTGACTAAATTTCTAAAAACCAGGAATATCAACAAAATCAAAAGCAGTAAATTGATGTTGATCAATATGAACATCAATATCGTGTTGGAGATGGGAATGTCGGTTCCAAAATAGATTATCCTGCTTTCAGCGAAGGTCAAAAGAGCTATCACAAAAACAATGACGACAATCATGACACCTTCACGTTTGCGCCTCTTGCGATCCTCTTCTGACAGGTAAGATTCTGTTTTTTTTAACTTGTCATTGCTCATCATAATTGCAGGAAATGCAAAATTTATAAATACGCCTTCATTTTATTTTAGTAGACAAAGTCTATCGTGTACAAATCGGTCTCAAAATCCCACAAAGAAACAAAGAAGAGTACATAATGCAGAGAATAAGGGAGGGTCAGTTTGCTAAGTTCTGCTTTAGCTCTTATTTGATAGCGTCTGCCTTTTTCCAGCACCCTTAGCGGCACAATCTTTAAGCTGTCAATTTCAGTCATCAATTTGCGGGCTTCGTCAAATGATTGCGTAACCAAAGGATCATCATTTTCCCAGGACCGTTTTACAATAAATTCCTTTTTGAGGTTATTATATTTTAGTGTGTGGGTTATTTTTATGTCAGCGATTTCCTTGTCAAACCACAGATTACGCTCTTGATAAAGGGAGATAAAAAACGAAAAGGTAGTCGGCACACCGCTTAAAATTGCATTTTTCGTTTTTTCTCTGAAAGCGCCTTCAACCGTCAGGTAGACCAGCAGGTCGTCACGCGTATTGGTGACGATAATATCTGTCAATCTGGCATCCTGAGCATGTGCCGGATTCTGCATCACAAGGAGTATGGCAAGGATTAAGGCACAAGCTTTTCTGGTCAGAGAAGGTTTCATAGTCAAGAGTTAATTCGTGACTTTTTACGAGATCATCAAGCCTTGTTGGCATTATATCAGAAATGAAAATTTTTCCTGTAGTTCCAAAGGTTAATCAATCTAATTATTAGCGGATACCCTGCTAAATGGCAAGTGATTTTGATTGCAAGGGGGATAAATCCTGTACCTCTGCAAGAGTAACAGTCTCCCACGACCCCTTTTGGGCAAAGAATTCTTCAAGAAAGGCATGGTTGAAGGCATGGCCTGATTTTTTCGCCACTATATGGCCTAAAATAGGTATACCGAGAAGGGAAAAATCGCCGATACAGTCAAGAATTTTATGGCGTACAAATTCGTCCTGATAACGTAAACCACCATCGTTAAGAACCTTATGACTATCGATAGCGATAACATTATCCAAGGAAACACCCTGTGCCAGACCGTGTTGTTTCAGATATTCGTATTCATGCAGAAAACCGAATGTTCTGGCCCTGCAAATTTCACGTTCAAAAACTCGGTCCGTTAGATCCACGGAATAGGTTTGCCGCTTAATCAGGTCATGATCATACTCGATGGTACAGGTTATTTTATAAGTCGAGCACGGATAAACGCCAACAAACTTTTCGTCTTTTTTTAACTCGATGGGCTCTTTGATCAAGAAACAAAATCTGGGAGCGACCTGGTCCTTGATACCTGCCGCTCTGATCAACTCCGTAAAGGGGCCGGCACTGCCGTCCATTATCGGCATTTCATAGGTGTCGAGTTCAACCAGGGCATTGTCGATGGAAAGACCCGCAAAACAGGCCATGAGATGCTCAATGGTTGAAACAATAAAGCCATCAATTCCGATGACGGTTGCCAGGCTGGTGTCCACCACCATATTGAAATGGGCCGATATGCTCGGGCAATCCGGGAGATCTGTTCGGATGAATTTGATACCGTGATTGCTCGGGGCAGGATTAATAGTCAGGTTAGCCTTTTTCCCCGAATGAATTCCTACACCCGAGCAACTGACCGCCTTGGCAATGCTTCTTTGTTTAAAATGCATCTTTATCTCATTAAATAAAATCGTGTTACGATTTTATGAATCATTAAGGTTTATAATTCACTCCCCTTTTTTGCCTGACCGGTTGAATTGAAAGCTATTTCACCAGTGTGCCTTTGGGGCTGAATAGTTCTAAACTGAGTACATATAACCATTGAATATTGTTTTGGCAACTACAAATAAAAGCTGTTTGGCTGCCGGTTACATTATAAAATGATTGTCCTAAGTACAGATATCTGTTATGACTACCAATATTTTTTAATAAGGAGGAAGCGTGCTCGCTAAGGTTCTAAGCAGTGCTGTCATTGGAATAGATGCGTATCTGGTGGAAGTGGAAGTTGATATCACCTCAGGCCTGCCTACCTTTACCACAGTCGGTCTTCCGGAAGCATCAGTAAAAGAAAGCAAGGAAAGGGTCAAATCCGCGATTAATAATTCGGGTTATACATTTCCGGATGACCGCATCACGGTCAATTTAGCTCCGGCCGGCATTAAAAAAGAAGGAACCGGTTTTGATCTGCCGATCGCTTTAGGGATACTGGCTGCCACCCGGATCGTTCCACAAAAAATTGTTTCCAAATATCTGGTTTTGGGTGAACTTTCACTCGACGGTCGTATTAAGCCGGTAAAAGGTTCGCTGCCCATGGCGCTGGCGGCCAAACATGCAGGTTATCAGGGCATAATTGTACCTCACGATAATGGCCGCGAAGCATCAGTTGTTAAGGAAATCTCTGTTTTTCCAGTAAAAACACTGTCACAACTCGTCGGCTTTTTACGTGGATTCACCCCCATAAAACCCCTGAAAACAGATATTGCCGCCATATTCAAAGCTGTAGATAACTTTGAAATCGATTTTTATGAAGTCATGGGCCAGGAGCATGTTAAGCGCGCCCTGGAAGTTGCCGCCGGCGGCGGTCATAACCTGATAATGATCGGTCCGCCCGGATCAGGCAAGACCATGCTTGCCAAACGTCTGCCCACCATCCTTCCGCCGCTGACATTTGATGAAGCCATTGAAACCACAAAAATATTCAGCGTCATTGGAGGGCTTTTAAAGGGTCAGGCACTTGTCACCAACAGGCCTTTCCGTTCGCCCCATCACACCATATCCGACGCGGGTCTGATCGGCGGCGGGCATATTCCCAGACCCGGCGAAGTCAGTATGGCGCATAACGGCGTTCTGTTTCTGGATGAACTGTCTGAATTTAAAAAACATGTTCTGGAAGTGCTCCGGCAGCCGCTGGAAGATCTTATGGTAACTATTTCACGGGCCGCGCTGACCATCACATATCCATCAAGTTTTATGCTGGTGGCGGCCATGAATCCGTGCCCCTGCGGGTATTTTTCAGATCCCAAGCACGAGTGCCGCTGCACGTATCAGCAGATCCACCGTTACCGCTCCAAAATTTCAGGACCGCTTTTCGACCGTATCGACATCCACGTGGAAGTGCCGGCGGTGCCGCACAAGGATTTGATGAGAGGGTCCGCTGCCGAGCCTTCCAAAGACATTCGCAAGCGGGTGGCCGCGGCCCGAGGTGTCCAGTCGGAGCGTTTTAAACGAACAAAGATTTACTGCAACGCCCAGATGATCAACCGGCACATTAAAAAATACTGCCGGATCGACGAGGCCTCCGGCAACCTGCTTGAAAACGCCATCGACAAACTTGGTTTGTCCGCCCGGGCCTACAATCGCATCCTGAAAATTTCCCGCACCATCGCCGATCTTGAAGGCGAACCTGACATCCAGGTAGATCACATCTCAGAAGCGATCCAGTACCGCACTTTAGACCGGGGAAAGCGCTTTATTTAGGAGATTACCTTCGAAATTGCTAAGTCCAATCGAATCATTTGGGTCCTATTGACCCAGCACAAGTTTCGTGCTATCCTGTTTTTCTAGAATGAATTTGGAGGAAAAGGAGTCGGATAATGGCCAACATTACCTTGAAAATCAACGATGAACTGTTAACAAAGGCCCGCCAACTGGCCTCTCAGAAACAAACGTCCATCAATGCCATCGTCAAGCAGAGGCTTGAGGAATTTGTCTCCAGAGATCTCAGCCGCGAAACTACTCTCGACGGTATAGAAGCATTTTACCTTAAAACCAATGCCAGAGTAGGCAAAAAGACTTGGACCAGAGACGAAATCCATGCAAGATAAGGTTTTTCTGGACACAAACATTTTTATTTATTCTATCGATTCTTCACCCGGCCAAAACAAAAAAAGGGACATCGGCCGCCGGATCATAAGTGAACATATAGAAAATGAATCAGGAGTAATCAGCATTCAGGTTCTTCAAGAATTTTATCATGTGGCAACTCACAAAATTGCAATACCGCTTTTAGCAGAAGAAGCCCTTGAATATTTACATTATATGTCCATACTCGAAACCGTTCAGCCTGATCTTCATATGGTTGTTGCAGCTATTCGCATTCATCAAAAGTATACCCTTTCTTTCTGGGATGCCCTCATCCTTCAGGCTGCCAAGACCGCGGGATGCTCCCAACTCCTTTCAGAAGATCTCCAGGATGGTTTTTCCCTCGACAACTTAGTTGTTAAAAACCCTTTTTTAACTTAATCTGGAATGCTGCCAAGAAGATTGACACCCTATGGCGCAGGGAGGAACTTGAAGTTTATCGAAAAGCTGAAAAAAGAAAAGAAAAAGAGTAAAATTCACAAATGAAATCACGCTCTGAACGGCAATTTAAGTGTAAAATGAGTTCCTGCTTATTATGTCCAACAAGTTGTATTATTTGAATATATTTATGTATTAATCAACAATCAAGGTTTGATAATCATATAAAGGGCCGAGCATTCAACAAGAAAGCATCTGATTACCATGTCGAAGCCTGGGTTTTACTTTAGGTTCTCCTCGGTGTAGAGCGAAAGCTCGATCATGCGTTCGAGGAGTTGC
>JAQYVG010000370.1 GCA_030145595.1 Desulfobacterales bacterium
GGATTATTCGTGAATGAAAGAAATCGAGGTTACGGCGGTAACCAAAAATCATGTTACCGGCTGGCCTTGGAAGAAGGTGGGGATATTATTATAATGGTGCATCCGGATTACCAGTACACGCCGAAACTGATCCCGGCCATGGCCTCCATGATTGCGAGCGGTCTCTATCCATGCGTGCTGGGCTCCCGTATTCTTGGAGGATATGCCTTGAAAGGCGGAATGCCTGTATGGAAATATGCTGCCAATCGCTTTCTGACGTTGGTTGAAAACATTCTACTGGGAGCGAAGCTTTCCGAGTACCATACGGGATATAGAGCCTTTTCCCGCAAACTGCTCCAGCAGTTGCCCTTAGATAACAATTCTGATGATTTTGTGTTTGACAATCAGATGCTGGCCCAGATTATCTGGTACGGCAACACCATTGCTGAAATCAGTTGTCCGACAAAATATTTTGCTGAAGCTTCATCAATTAACTTTACCCGCAGCGTCAAGTATGGGCTTGGCTGTCTTTTGACAGCCCTGAAATTTCGTTTGGCGAAAATGAAAATCGTAACATCGAAACTGTTTTCTAAAGATTGAGAAATTATAAATGCATCAAACTGAGCCCAACCGTTTTCAAGCTTTTTATGAGGAAGACAAATATATCCATTTGAAAAATTATCTCTATAATTATCGTCTGCGAAAGATGTCTTTAGAAAAAAATTTCCAGCACGAAAGACCGGAATTAGTTTTGGAGGAAGGATGCGGTATCTCTCCCGTATTGACACGCAGCGATCGTATTGTATATTCAGATTTATCTTTTACCGCTCTAAAAATTCTCAAGCATACCCATAAAAGAGGATGCTATGTGGTCGCTGACGCCATACATCTTCCTTTCAAAGCCGGTATTTTTTCTCATGCCGTCAGTTCGGAAGTGCTGGAGCATATAGAAGATGACTACAAGGCCCTAAAAGAATTGGCCCGGGTCATGAAACCGTCGGGTCGTCTCATGATTACTTTTCCACACAGAAGAAAATATTTTGCCAATGATGATCGTTTTGTAAATCATTTGCGTCGCTATGAGCTGCCGGAAATGGAGCACCGTCTAAAAACAGCCGGATTCAGGCCGATGGTTATCCAAAAAGTCTTGGGTCCTTTGGAAAAAGTTACCATGTGTTTTGTGGTTTTCTGTTTCTCTGTGCTCCAAAATCGTAAGCCCCGCAAGATAAAGAATACTCGCAAGATCAAGTGGATAAATGTTTTCGCACCTTTTTTTAATTGGCTCAACCGATTATATATGGGGCCTGTATGGCTGGATGCCATGATAATGCCACGCGCTTTATCGGCAGTTTTATTGATAGATTCAATTTTGTCGGAAAAACCAGCGACAAAGGATGGAACCATAATAATATAAAAAGGAAAAACCTGGAACCACGGTATGTTACGGAGTAATATCCTTGACACGAATGCGGGATTGCCTCTATATTCATTCTAAAGCTTCAAAGTTAAGGAATAATGACATGTCACATTTAATGGAAAGAAAATGGCTTGAAATGATTGAAGCCTTCTTAAAACTGACGCCTCGGGAGAGATCAGCAGAGGCAGAGAGGCGCCTGGATGAGACTTTAGAGCGGATGGCACAAATGTATAATATTTCACCTGAAGAGGCATATGAAAAGCTTATTGAAAATGAATAAGAGCAAAATTTCAATCATAATACCGGTATATAATGAAGCTGATGCCATTGGGGATCTTGTACTGCAAATAAGATCCCTTTATCCTGACTTTGAGCTCATCGTCATCAACGACGGTTCATCAGATGATTCGGCGGCCGTGGCCAGCAATGCCGGTGCTTTTGTCTACAGCCATCCCTATAATATCGGCAACGGCGCAGCCATAAAAAGCGGCATCAGAATTGCCTCCGGCGATATTCTGGTTTTTATAGACGGAGACTCTCAACATAATCCGGAAGATATCGGGAAAATGCTTGAATATTTTCCGGATTACGACATGGTTGTCGGTGCCCGGTCCATGGGAGGTCAGGCCTCTTTTGGTCGGGCTATCGGCAACAAAGTATACAACTGGCTGGCGTCCTATGTTGCTAAATTTACGATTCAGGACCTCACTTCCGGTTTTCGGGCCGTTAAAGCGGATATTGCCCGTCAATTTTTATATCTGCTGCCCAATACCTATTCATACCCTACAACTCTGACGCTGGGTGTTTTGAGAAATGGAAGAAGTCTGAAATACATTCCGATTCATATACAAAAGCGCAAGACGGGAAAAAGCAATATCAGCCTATTCAGGGACGGGGTTCGATTTTTAATGATTATTACCAAAATATGCACTCTTTATTCACCCATGAGAATATTTCTTCCGGTAAGTTTTATTACGTTTTTGACAGGTTTGTTTTATTACCTTTATACCTTTTGGCTGGCGGGGCGTTTTACCAACATGAGCGCCCTTTTGTTTACCACCTCCATAATCATATTCATGATGGGCCTTGTGTCGGAGCAGATTTGCCAGATGCGATTTGAGGGAAGTGAAGGGACTAAATTTCTTTAGCAGAGGTTATTCAGAAACAGAACCATGCTCCCTGTACCTTTGAACATATGAGCGGTTACTCCCGATTTTGCTTGCATCATCGGCAATATGCCATTATAATAAACTCAACTTGCAGAAAATAGACCCTTCTTTTAAGCATCTTTAAAATAAAAATGGACCGTATTGCAGAAAAAAGACTGGGTGACTGGCTGGATTCAAACTATCGCAAACCCTTGATTATTCGCGGCGCTCGTCAGGTAGGAAAATCAACTCTGGTCAGGCAGTTTGCTGACCATAAGAAATTGACCCTCCATGAAGTCAATCTCCTCAGCCAAGGAGGAGAATCTGTACAAGTTAAATTTGATCTTTTGTCTCTCCCTCTTTATATGATAGAAGAACTTCCCAGAATCTTTGGTGGTATCGTAGCA
>JAQYVG010000371.1 GCA_030145595.1 Desulfobacterales bacterium
GGATAGCCGTTAATGCACCGAGGCCGCTAAAAAGGTAAAGAGGGGTTTTTTTGAGGATAACGGAAATGATAAGAATAATGGCAATGAAATAGATCGCTACCTTTAAAATCTGGATAAAACTTTTGATCGGTATTTCTTTTGAAACCTCCCGGGTTCGATAGATATCAAGGACAGCATTCAGGAAGGAGTCAATGACCAGAATGCCAATAATAATCATATAGATAATGACAACACTTGTAGCTAAGGCTGTCAGCCGCTCATAGCCCTCCAGCGCAAGCGGCATCATAACATATAACACAACGGCAGGAGCAAGATGAGAAAGCTTACCGAATACGTTCCTTTCAAGGAAGATGTCATCCCACTTGGTCTCAGTGCGGGCAACGATGTGGGCCAATCCCTTTAAAATAAATCGTTTGGCAAGAAAATTGGCAATGATACTTAAAACAATTGCCAGGGTTGCTAAGATAGCTGTTGCCAGAAAACCCGCAGTCGCGGGATTAACACCCTGGGTGACCAAATAATCGTAGACAAATTCCGTCATGATGACCTTTTAACCCCTTTAAAGATCTTTTGTAGAGAACCTACAGTTTTGACTGATTTTGTTTTCATTGGAATATAATTTGCCTTTATATGGATATGGTGCACTTTGAATTTGAATTCACCGTCTTATCTGACGCATTTTTAAAACGTTTTATCTATTATATCAAGATGTTCCTGTGGCCCGACCCCCATTCATTTAATGTCTACATTATCCCAGAATGGCTTGCAGGTCCTCGTCAGCCGTAGAAATTGGTTTGATGTCAAAATTTTTCACCAGGGTTTCCAGAACATTGGGCGTTAGGAACGCCGGCAGCGACGGCCCCAGGCGGATACCCTTGATACCGAGATGAAGCAGGGCCAACAGTACGCAAACCGCTTTTTGCTCATACCAGGAAATGATCATTGATAACGGCAATTCATTGACCTCCACATCGAATGCCTTTGCTAAGGCCGAAGCGATCTGAACGGCCGAGTAGGCGTCATTGCACTGTCCGGCATCCAGAAGGCGCGGTATGCCGCCGATATCGCCAAGCTCTTGGTCGAAGAAACGATATTTGCCGCACGCCAGGGTCAAAACAATGCAATCTGAGGGAATCTTTTCTACAAATTCAGTATAGTAATTCCGTCCCGGCTTGGCTCCGTCGCAACCGGCCACCAGAAAAAAATGCCGAATGGCACCGGACTTGACAGCCTCGATCACCTTGTCCGCGACACCGAGCACGGCATTACGGGCAAAACCGACCGTGACCTCCTGGTCGACGTGGTCTTCCTCAAAGCCCGGGAGTTCAAGGGCTCTATCGATTACCGGCTGAAAATTCAGATCCGGTATATGGGGAATGCCCGGCCAGCCGACCATGCCGCTGGTAAATATGTTATCTTTATAGTCGTTTTTGGGCCTTTGAATGCAATTGGTGGTCATCAGAATAGCGCCTGGAAAAGCAGCGAACTCTTTGATCTGCTTTTGCCAGGCCGTACCGAATTGGCCGTAGAAATGCGAATATTGCTTTAACCCGGGGTAACCGTGGGTTGAAAGCATCTCACCGTGGGTGTAGATGTTAATGCCTTTTCCTTCAGTCTGCTTGAGCAGCTCTTCGAGATCTTTCAAATCATGACCGGAGACAAGGATGGCTTTGCCCTTCTTGTAACCCAGCGGAACCTTTGTCGGCACAGGGTGGCCGTATGTGTTCGTATTGCCGGCATCGAGCAGTTCCATGGCTTTATAGGCTGCTTCACCGCATTTGAGAGCCATCCCCACCCAGTCGTCTATGCCCAGATCATCTCTTTGAATGGCAGCCAGTCCTTCATGGACATATGCATAAACGCTGTCATCCTCCTGCCCTAAAATCAGGGCGTGGTCCGCATAAGCGCCCACGCCCTTAATACCGTACAGTACGGTGTGCTTTAATGAAAGAATGTCCGGGTTGTCGGCAGGATACGATTTTATTCCGACCTGCTCACCTTGCTTGACCAAATCGTCCAAGGTAGCTTTGGGTTGGAAGGTTGCAGGTCCGTCAAGCCAAACCACATTACCGCCGGCGGCTTTAACACTTGCTTTTAATTTTTCACGCTTGTCCGCGGCCTGGCCGATCAAATCCATAAAACGATCAGGATCAAAGTCCACATTTGTCAAAGTGGAAAAGGCGGCTTTTACGGTGAAGACATTGACGTCCGGGTCGGAGACGCCCACTTTGCGACCTTCCACAGCAACCTGGGACAGTCCCATGAGTGCATAAATGAGCAAGTCCTGCAACGCGGCGACTTCGGGCTGTTTACCACAAACACCCTGTATTGTGCATCCCGTACCTTTGGCGGTTTGTTCACATTGATAACAAAACATAGCATTCCTCCATATCTACTCTCTTTATCGGTTTGTTTATCGAAAAAAGCACTCTGGAACATTAGTTTAGATAGTTTAGTTTATTTAATTATTTTTGGTTTTATTGGACAATATCATTTGGGGTCGGGCCACGGCAACCAGCTATAATAATAGCAACAGAGGCTTAAAATAGACCCTAAAATTGTCTTAAACGACTCTTTTTGGCCCCAAAAAGGACCTTTTAAGCTAAATATTATTTCATAAAGTTCTTAGACTTTTCTCTTAAAAGTGTGTTTTTGGCCCCCAAAATGCCCTTCTAAGGCCTTATCTGGCGCATTTTCTAAACGTTTTATCTATTATATCAAGATGTTCCTGTGGTCCGACCCCCATTCCATAAGTGTTCCGATAAAACCCCATGATAATAATATCAATTCTGTATCCATTTTATTATTTAATGCATGAGTAAGTATAACCCAGTGCTGACCTGACTGGGGTGGAGCGCCAGCGTAACCCCAGTCAGAGTCCAGCACATGGTTGTGCATATAGTTCATTTCTTATAATTCAGGTTTTAACGTCAT
>JAQYVG010000372.1 GCA_030145595.1 Desulfobacterales bacterium
GTTTCAATGCACAATTAAAAAAAGAGAATCCCCAGGGATTTAAGCCGTTTCATTTTCATGAAGACAGAAGCGCTTTTATGAAAGGCCCCTACCGGGACGAGCCCGGTTACAGCCAGCTCGAGAGGGCGTTGGCGGTGGCCGGCTTTTCCAGCGCCCGACAACAGCTTGGCGGGGGCAGTATGGAAGCGCCAAATAGCGGAGTATCCGTGGAAACAGGAGATGCTGGCTGAAAACAAATACCGGTTCAATACACCCAAAGAAGCGGCGCTATCCATCAAAAGCGCGGCCAGACTGTTTGGCGCCTTGCGCTGCGGCATTACCAAGCGGGACAGGCGCTGGGATTACGATCCCGTGTACGATGCCAGTATCGAACGTGAACTCAGTTGGGAAAAGGATTTTCCCTTTGAACCCAAAACGGTCATCGTCATTATGACGGAGATGGATTTCCTTACCATGGCCGCGGCACCATCCTGGCTAACGGATGCGGCGACCGGCGATGGCTACGCCAATGCGATTAAAATTGCCGGGCAACTGACCATGTTTTTGAGACAACTCGGCTATCAGGCGGTTGCTTCCATGAATGATTTGGGAATCAACGCCCCTTACGCCGCTGCCGCCGGTCTGGGCGAAGGTGGCCGCAACGGCCAGGTGATCACCCCCAAGTATGGGCCGCGGGTGCGCATCAGCAAGGTCTACACGGATTTTGAGTCGGTGGAATATGACAAGGCACGGACCTTCGGGGTTGCCGACTTTTGCAAAAATTGCAAGCGTTGTGCGGTCTCCTGCCCATCGCAAGCCATCACCCATGGAGATCCTACCTGGGAACCGGCCTATTCGTCCGATCCCGACTATATTTGGAATGCATCGCGCGGTGTACTTAAATTCCATAACGACGCCAAAAAATGCGCCAAATTCTGGATCGACAATGACGGCTCTTGCGCCAATTGTATCTGCGCCTGCCCTTATAACAAACCCGACTTCTGGCACCACCGCCTGGTGGACGCCGGAAACGTGATTGCACCCGGACCGGTGCACAGCTTCATGCGGGAGATGGACATCCTTTTTGGCTACGGCAAAGTTAACGATCCGGATCGGGTCAAAAACTTCTGGAAACTCGGGAAAAGCATATGATGGGTTTTACCTGGTACATGTTAGGTGTTTTGACTGGTGCCTCGGCCATCTTTTTATGGAAGTTCTCAAAACAATATAGATTGAACCGGCTTGCCTGGGGCGGCCTGACTGTGGGTCTCTTCCTAATTCTCTTCTCCATAGCCTGGTCAGCGGGTGCTGTACTCGAAGGGGTGCCGAGAGCGGCGAGCATGGGACTGCTTTTATTCGGACTAAGCGGTATTGTGCTGCTTACCTTTACATATAAATACATTGATACCAAGTTGGGGAAAATTGCCTTTGAAAAAGTTGCCGTAGAACCGGCAGTGGAAATAATCAGCCCTGTAAAAGCTTCCAAAAAAGTGAAGCAGGCAGGAGCGGCACTGCCGGACATTATCGGTAAAGGTGTTCGCTATCTGGCGTATGTTTCCCTGGCAATCGCTTTGATTGTGGGAATGGTCTCAGGTGATAAGGACTACGAGGCCATGGTCAGGGCCAAGTTTCACGATCAAAAGCTGACCAAGGTCAACGAGAACCCGGTTGTTTTTCAACTGGGAGAAAAAGGTCAGGGGTCGAGCAATTACGTGTTGATCCATGAGGGTCAAGGCTACGGCGGCCCTTTTGTCTTAGGACTTCGAATCATGGAAGACGGCAAGATCCATGAGGTCATACCGCTTGACCACAAGGAAACCCCTGCATTTATCAAAAAAATCGAGGATGCGAATTACAGAACTCAATTTGTTGGCAAGAGCGTTGCCGATGACTTTATCGTCGGTGTTGACATCGATGCTGTTTCCGGTGCCACTGTGACCACCATGGCCGCGGCAGAAGCTGTCCGCAAGGGCGCTCATATGGCTGCGGTTGCAAAGTTTAAAATGGAACCAAAGTGGAAGAAGGCGCCCTGGAAATTCGGGCTGGATGAGATATTGATACTCTTTATATTTGTCCTGGCCTTTGTTCCTACAGTGTATCAAAAAAAGCCCTGGAAACACATCTATCTTGCAGCTACCATCGGTATTGTCGGCTTTTATCTGAATGCAGCCATCTCGGTTGGAAGTCTTTCCGGTCTGCTCATGGGGTACATCCCGGGCATCACGGACCACTTGATCTGGTGGATTCTGGTTGTAGGCACCGTATTGGGCATTGTTTTGCTGGGAAAGAATGTATATTGCTTCAGGATATGTCCGTTCTACGGGATTCAGTTTTTGATCACCAAATTAGGCGGCAGCAGATTCAATCCTTCGGCTGCTATCCTCAAACGTTCCAAATCGGTTGCCAACGTCCTCCTTTGGCTGGCACTAATGACCAGTTTTCTGGCATCACACCCGGCCTTAGGATCCTACGAACCCTTTGCCATGATGTTTTCGTTAAACGGGGTCGGCATCCAGTGGTTCCTGCTGCCCTTGGCGCTTATCGGCTCCTTTTTCATGTCGAACTTTTGGTGCCGGTTTTTCTGCCCCTGCGGACATGCACTGACCAAATTGAGACAATATAGAAAGAAAATCCTGGATACATTCAAGCATGGGAAATAGGATGCTGATTTAGAATAGGGAAATGAACATGGAGACAGAAGAAAAAAGAGAGATAAAAGCACAAAACAATAAACTAAGCGGCGATAAGCTGCTGACAGGCGCTTTGTACATTGTGACGGCATTGTGCATCCTGGGGTTTTTAGGGCAGTCCATTGCAAGCATATTTTAACCTGGGTTTAGAGGTTCAACGTTCAAGCCCGCCCTGGCCTCCGGCTCGTAGAGACATGAGCCTACGCCTCGGAGAGCGCGACGACCGTTATCAAGGAGATCAATCCGCTGTTT
>JAQYVG010000373.1 GCA_030145595.1 Desulfobacterales bacterium
AGTGGACGTGCGCATGTTGCGAAGCTCCTTGCGGGAAGGGCACATTTCCCTGGCCATGGGTTCTCCTTCGTTTCTATGCCGGTAACTGGGCGAGCTGAGCAGAATCTGTATAATGCCAGGATGCCGAAGGCATCACTGGTTGTTATACAGATTTCTGCTCCAGCGATTGTTAGGCGGAGCGCCTTCGGCGCGCAGCCTGGCAAGCGCTGGCGAAGCAGCTCGCCCAGTTAAGCGGAGCGCCGAAGGCGGTCCGTTTACCATATATTAGACAGAAAAAAAGTATTGCAATATTATATTTCTGTATAGCATCAGAGGTATGCCTTTCTAACCCAATAAAAAGAAACGATATTTTTTGGTTAAAATAAATATTTTAATTAAAATAAAGGACTTAAATAATTCTGATATTATAATTCTGTCTATTATTAGAATGCTGTTTCTTTGTAACCTATTAAAATGAAAGGTATTATTATGAACGAGAATGAAAAACCTCCAAAGATCGAGAAAGAACAAGGTTTCTGGGAGGCCTACCGGGGGTGCACGGAGGAGAACAGGGTGCGTCCGGATCGCTCGCCGTTTTATGTGAAATGGGCGAAAGGCTTTGCCGGTTTTATACCTGAAAAACCTTTGAAAGACAGGTCTAGAGAGGATATCGAAGCCTTTCTGGCCGATTTGGCAAAGCGTCCGGGCATTGCCGACTGGCAAGTCCGACAGGCTGAATATGCGCTGAAGATGCTCTACGAGATTTTTTTGCCTAATTATCACCCTGAAAAGAAGACCCCGGCCAAGACTGCGCCAAAACAGACCGGTAAAGAACCAAAAGCCAAGCCTTATGGTTTCCGCGACCGGGTGATTCCAGGCGAGGTGGAAAGAAAATTTTCTTCCCTTGTTGAAGCAATCAAGACCGCGATTCGCACCCGCCACTATTCGTACCGGACGGAGAAATCCTATCTCGACTGGGTAAGGCGATTTATCGCCTTCCATAATTATGCCGATCCCGGATCTCTTGATGCTGCAAACGCAGTGAGACAATATCTTGAATATCTGGCCATTAAGAGGGGGGTGGCGGGAAAAGAATGGAAATGGCAGTATGTATTCCCGGCAAAAAGCCTGTCGGTTGATCCGAGAAGCGGGAAGGTGCGGCGGCATCATATCAGCGAAAATCTGGTCCAGAAAGCCGTTAAAGAGGCATCCGCGCGGGCGGGTATCACTAAGAAGGTCAGTTGCCATACCTTTCGCCACTCCTTTGCCACCCATCTCCTGGAAGCGCATTATGATATTCGCACGGTGCAGGAACTGCTGGGACATTCCAATGTCGCAACCACCATGATCTACACCCATGTCTTGAACAGGCCTGGGCTTTCACTCAAGAGCCCGGCAGATATCTGAAAAGCTGAGATGAAAAGTATCAGTTAAAATTCAAATGTGTCATACATGGCAAACAGGATGGGCGCGATAATTTTTTCATCCTTTTCTCCATTAAATCCTGAAGGCATGGAAAGTCAAAGAAAAAAGCATGGCGCTGGAAGAACAAAGGGGTCAAACCTACATATTTCAAAAAAGATATAAGGATTCTTGAATCTTGAATTGCGAGTCGGCAATAGCATCATGCACCTTAGAGGATTTATAATATACAATTCTCGAAAAGAAAGGTTTGCGGAAAGGGGGGCGGCCGTAAATAAATAATAATTACAGAGGGATGATTTGTTTACTTATTTACGGACGTCCCCAAATTACATGAGCCACTGGTCTGGTCAATTGAACTGGTAGGAAAAAGTGACCAGTCCCGTTTTAAAGTGCTGAACTGGGGACTGCGGACATGGGATCTGTGGAACTGGAATGATTGTTTACCCCGTGAAATTTTTACCCCGTTAAACCGCTCTGTTTCTTCTGTTTAACTGGGGCATGTAAATGACAAGCAAAGTTTACCATGTGAAATCCTCCCTATTTCACTGTGGCGTATTTCACTGGGGTGATGAACGCTTTGGAGACGATTGGCCAGGGAGCATACCAGCCCAGTTAGTGGCTCACACATTGTTCTATTTCACAAATCCTGGGGATCTTGTCTTTGATCCGATGGCTGGGGGCTGCGTTGTCTCAGATGTGTGCCTTGTTTTTGAGCGAAAATGTAAATCTTTTGATCTTGCAACGAGGGATAATCGACCGGAAGTCCGATATCATCATTGGGACCCCCAAGAGGGGCATTGGCCCGCAACAAGGAAGCCTGATTTGATATTTTTTGATCCGCCTTATTACGCCAAAAAAGAAAAAGAGTACAAAGGAATGGCCAGCGAAAAAACACCCTCAATCTCATCCTATCCCAAAGGGAAGTATGAGGAATTTTTCAAGAGTTTTTTCCTGTTGGCGCATCAAAATGTAAAAAACACGACCCGGATAGCCTTCCTAAATGCTGATTGGCGAGATTTTCAATCCACACCAGCTTTAAAAGAAAATCCGAACAATTCGATCACCATATTTGATTACCACAGGATGTTGTCACAAACAGGTTGGGAAGCGACCCATCGAATAGAGTGCCCGTTATCATCTGAACGTATGACCGGAAACCAAGTGCAGAAGATGCAGGAAAGACGCATCTTAGGAACAGTTGGAAGGACTTTGATAATTGCAAGGCGATCATGAATAGATGAAACCAATTTTTACCATTGACAACGAAATCAAGGCAGAGATCAAGGGGTCGAGGCCTTCGCCGAACAAGCTGTTGAAGAGGGACTGCCAGAAGCCGCGCTCGTTCCTCGCTTGGCATCTGTCAGCCCCTTAACAGCAGCGTTATCCAGGGGAGTGGATTCGATCCAAAGGTACGTTGACATTCTATGAAAATGAATCTTCCGAATTGCGAAAAAACTTATGTTCCAAAGCAGAAACTGAGCAATTACCTGTTATCCGAAACACATGCGGT
>JAQYVG010000374.1 GCA_030145595.1 Desulfobacterales bacterium
AACGGATCTACACAGATACAGATAAAATAATATAAAATCCGTGAAAATCCGCAAAATCCGTGTCATCTGTGTTCTACTAAACTGATTGGTTCGGGGTTGAGAGAACCAACCTCTGAACCTCTGAACGCTTATGACGTTTTTTGGAGTTCTTCAAGGCGGCGGCTGAGTTTAACCGGGTAGGCGTTATGATCTTTGATCGATTTATAGCGGTCATTAAGCAAGGTAAAACTTTCTTTGAATTTGGCCTGAGTTGCCTGAAGAGAGGGGGGCGGGCGCAGTATCTTGCCGTCGGCCATAACCTTTTCCAGCAGGGGCCGGCCGCCTTCAATGCTTTCATCTCTAAGCCCGATGATATCTTCTGTGTAGCGTCCCTCTTGATCTGACCTTCTAAAAACCTGCTTTTTACCTGCCAGTGTACTCTTTCCGGGACTCAGCTTCCTGACATCACGCGCATTAAACCGTACCATTTTGTAAACAATATCAACATAGGGCGCGTCTGCAGAAACTCCGACCTTGGTGCCGACTCCGAAGGCATCGATCCGGGCGCCCCGGGAAACGACCTTGGCGATTTTAAACTCGTCAAATCCACTGCTGGCAAAGATTTTTACATCGTCAAGTCCGGCATCATCTAAAATTTTGCGAACTTTTTGGCTCAAACCGGCCATGTCCCCGCTGTCAAGGCGTACACCGATGAGCCGGCATCCCCTTTGCTGCATTTTTTTGGCAACGGCAACGGCGTTTTTGGCGCCTTCAAGAGTGTCATAAGTGTCGATTAGAAAGATTGAATGATCCGGAAATGTATCGGCATAAGCGGCGAAGGCTTCAAGTTCGCTGTCAAAGGCGGATATATAAGAATGGGCCATGGTTCCGGAGACGGGGATGCCGTATATTTTGCCGGCCAGCACATTGCTGGTCCCCTCAAACCCGGCCAGAAACGTGCTGCGGGCAACCTTGATTCCGGCATCCCGGCCCTGAGTCCTCCGCAAAGAAAAGTCTATCAGCGGCCGGCCGGCGGCGGCATGGAAACACCTTGCAGCTTTGGAGGCAATCATGGTCTGAAATCCGACGGTATTGAGCAGAAAGGTTTCTAAAAGCTGAGCTTCAATGAGGGGCGCTGTAACTTCCATGACAGGCTCGTCGGCAAAGAAGATCGTGCCTTCGGGCATGGCAAAAACCTGCCCGCTAAAGCCCAGTTGGGTCAGGTATGCCAGAAAGTCTGTTGAGAAACGCTTAGTTGTCTGCAAATAGTTTATGTCTTGGGCGGAAAAGCGAAACGATGCCAGTTCATCCAGAACCTGGTCGAGGCCTGCGGCAACATAAAAATTCCTCCTGGTACCAAAGGGCCTTATGAACAGGGAAAACGTTGCCGGAGCAAACATCCGGTGAGCGTGATAACTGGCGGCCATGGTCAGCTCATAAAGATCGGTAAAAAGGGGGCCGGCGCGGTGTACTACTGTCATGAAATGTTAGCTCCGTAAATCTTTTCCATCCGTTTTAAACTGAACTGGTGAGCTTCGGGGTCAAAATCAGCAACCCCTTTGATGGGCACATTGACTTTGTAATCCCGGTTTACAAGACCGCCGACGGTATCCATCACGCAAATGGACGTGCATACGCCCACCACTTCAGCCTCTTCTACTCCGGCGGATGCAAGCACATCTTCAAGGCCGGTTCTAAAAAAACCGGAAAAGCGTTTTTTGGGCAGCACGGTTTCCCCGGGCAGAGGGGCCAGTCCCTTGATAATTTCACTGCCCCATGAACCCGTAACAGAGTGCTTGGGGAATTTTTCGAACTCCTTGTCGTCTTCATCGTGCGAGTCTTGCAGATGGATCACAAGGTCACTTCGATCTCTAAACGACTTAAGCCTTTGCTGAATGAAAGGTACAATGGGCAGCACGGTGTCGCCGCAGTAAAGCGCGCCATTTTTGTCAATAAAATCGTTTAACATGTCAACTATGATCAGAGCTTTTGCGGGCATGGTATTCTCCTTATGTTCCTTACACCCTAATTGATCGTAAGCAAAACCGATTTTGCTAATTAGTGCCCATCCATAAATAAGTTTGAGCACTAAGCAGTTTCCAATTCATAAATGAGGAATTTTTTCGATGAGCAAGGCCGCACAAGGGTTTTCGCCCGAGGCGTACGTCAGTACGTCGAGGGCGGAAACCCGCGGAGAACGCCGCTCATCGGAAAAATAGCCATTTATGGATGGAAACTAATTAGGGTGATGGTTTGCTAAATATAATAAAATATGAACTACAATCTGAAATTTCAAGAAAATTTTCTAAAAGAGGTATATCCTTGACGAAATGAGTGAGTTAGAGCTATCTATTACTTATTGCAAAAAAAGGGTTTTGGGCTTGTGAAGATAACAAAATATTTTAGCTACGTTTTGCTGGCGCTTTTTTTTGGGGCGGTCCAGTTATATCCATCCAAATGTCTGGGGGAAAATATTGCGGTGGTTACCAGCATATTTCCGGTGGCCGATATGGTAAGAGCAGTGGGCGCAGAGCATGTTGATGTAACCTTCATCCTGCCGGCCGGCGCAAGTCCTCACACGTTTGAACCCAAGCCGAGTCTGGTAAAAAAAATAACAGGAGCACGGATTTTCTTCATGATAGGCGCCGGGTTGGAATTCTGGGCCGAAAAATTTGTCAAGTTAGCAGGCCCCGGCCTGAAAACGGTTGTTTTGTCCGAGAAAGTTTCACTGATCCACACTGCCAAAGATCATTATGAAGCGCAACACCATGATGGCAAGCCTAATATTTCAGATCGTGAATCGTCGTTTGCCAATCCCCATATTTGGCTTGACCCCGGAATCGTTAAATTGATGGTCAACGAAATTGCAGTTGCGCTAAGCAAGGTTGACCGACAGCATGAAAAGTTTTATAAGCAACAGGGCCGAAAGTA
>JAQYVG010000375.1 GCA_030145595.1 Desulfobacterales bacterium
CCTGAAAAACCTGGTCCTTTGGGCCAGGTCAGAGATATCTGGCTTTGCCGAAATATATTGATACAAAATTAGAAGCACGAAATACGAAATACGAAACAAATTTTAATGACCAAAACTTTAATGTTCCAAACAAATTCACCGTTATGCAATGCATACTTTCTTGCTTGTTTTGAACATTTGAGCATTCGAATTTCGAATTTGTTTCGGATTTCGATATTCGAATTTCGGATTTAACCCGTTCAACAGTAAAACCTCCCCTTCCAGGGGCAACCCAAAGCCTGGCCCTCTGGACCAGGATATTTATTGAGAAGATACCTTTGGCTCACTTAATTTTTTTGGGCGAGTCGTTTATCGTTCAAATCACAATTCTTATTGAGAGAAATAAAAAATCTTTTCAAGCAAAAATATGTTGCGAATGACCATTTATTTTGTTAAATAAACCTGTTTATATCAATTCTCACGCCTTTGGACCTGTTTCCAGGTGCTTCGCAGGGCGAGGTCGGAATCAGGGTTGAAGAAGGCGGTGGCTAAACCTTATTAAGAAGGGAGAAACAAATGGCTTATATTACAATGAAGGAACTCCTGGAAGCCGGAGTTCATTTTGGACATCAGACAAAGCGCTGGAATCCCAAGATGAAACCTTACATCTTTGGAGCAAGGAACGGTATTTATATTATAGATCTTCAGAAAACCGTGCGCATGTTCCGGACGGCATATGATTTTATTGTTGATACGGTAGCAGACGGCAAGCCGATCCTTTTTGTGGGGACCAAAAAGCAGGCCCGTGATTCCATTTATGAAGAGTCGAATCGATGCGAGATGTTTTACGTTCACAACCGTTGGCTCGGCGGCATGCTGACGAATTTTCAAACCATAAGAAAAAGCATAGATCGTTTAAACTATCTGAATAACATCCAGAATGACGAGTCGATCAATCTTTTTCCCAAAAAAGAGAGGCTGAAGCTATTAAAGGAACGCATGAAGCTCGACAACAATCTTGGCGGTATTCGTAATATGAATGGACATCCCGGGGCTATTTTTGTTGTTGATCCCAAAAACGAGGCTATTGCTGTTAGGGAAGGCCGGCGGTTGGGTATACCGATTATTGCAATCGTCGATACCAATTGTAACCCTGAGGAAATCGATTACATTATACCCGGCAATGATGACGCCATACGTGCAATCCGGCTGATTACTTCCAGAATTGCCGATGCCTGCGTTGCAGGCCGGCAGCGGCTGGAGGAAAAACAACAGGCCGAGGCCGATAAGGAGGTCGAAGTTGAACCCGAGATAACAGCCGTTGGTGAGGATCCAAAACCGGGTGAACGCAAAGTTGTTGAAGATCGTTCAGAGGGTCCTGTTGTAGAAATAATCAGAAGGTCACTACCGGTAGCTGCTCAAGATGCTGTGGCCCCCGAAGATAATGATAGTCAAGAACCAAAAGATGAGACTGAAGCGGAAAATACAGGAGAATAGCGATGACGACAATTAGCGCAGCAATGGTTAAACAGCTTCGTGATAAAACCGGTGCCGGCATCATGGATTGTAAAGAAGCCCTTTCCGAGTGTGGCGGCGACATTAGCAGTTCGATCGATTTTTTGAGAAAAAAAGGCCTGGCAACTGCCGCCAAGCGTGCGGGAAGAACAACCGCGGAAGGGATCATCCAGTCATATATTCATATGGACGGCAAACTGGGGGTGCTGGTTGAAGTTAACTGTGAGACCGATTTTGTTGCTAAAAACGATGATTTTAAAGAATTTGCCAAAAATATAGCCATGCATATCGCCGCCACAAACCCTGTGGGGATTAAACCCGAAGATGTTTCCCAAGAAATAATCGACAAAGAAAAGGAAATCTATCGGGCTCAGGTCCTGGAGATGGGCAAGCCGGAACATATCGCCGACAAGATCGTTGACGGCAAGTTGGAAAAATATTTTAAGGATAACTGTCTGCTGAATCAGCAATACGTTCGCAATCCCGATATTACGGTTGCGAATCTAATAAACGATGTAATTGCAAAGATAGGGGAAAATATATCCATCAAGCAGTTTGTAAGATACAAAATGGGAGAATTCTAAACATTGACACGCCCTAAATTTAATAGGATTCTGTTGAAATTAAGTGGTGAAGCTTTGATGGGAGATCAAAGCTTCGGCATAAGCCCGGAGATGATAAAGTATGTAGCTGAAGAGGCTCGTTCGGTATTTGACCTCGGGGTTCAGCTTGCCATCGTTGTCGGCGGCGGCAACATTTTCAGGGGCGTTTCCGCCGCTTCTTACGGTATGGATAGGGTTTCCGCCGATCGTATGGGGATGTTGGCCACGGTAATCAACAGCCTGGCCTTACAAGATGCTTTAGAGGGCAGAGGAATTCAAACCCGTGTGCAGACTGCCATATCCATGCATGAGGTGGCAGAGCCTTTTATCTCCAGAAGAGCGATCCGCCATCTTGAAAAGGGGCGGGTGGTGATATTCGCAGCCGGTACCGGCAACCCTTACTTTACCACCGATACGGCAGCGGTTCTCAGGGCCCAGGAAATTCAGGCCGAGATTCTTTTAAAGGCGACAAAGGTCGACGGGCTTTACGATTCTGATCCGGCTATCCATAAAAATGCTAAGTTTATAGAAAAGATCAGATATATGGAGGTGCTCGAAAAACAGCTCCATGTTATGGATATGACGGCGATCTCTCTGGCAATGGACAATGATTTACCCCTTGTTGTTTTTAATTTGATGAGCAAGGGGAATATCAGAAAAGTAGTATGTGGAGATGTGGTAGGGACGCAGATTCGCAATTAGTTTCCATCCATAAATGGCTATTTTTCCGATGAGCGGCGTTCTCCGCGGGTTTCCGCCCTCAACGTACTTACGTACGCCTCGGGCGAAAACCCTTG
>JAQYVG010000376.1 GCA_030145595.1 Desulfobacterales bacterium
GGCTTTATGTAAAATCGAACATTTTTGAAGCTCAGTAACCGGCGTTGTGGAAGTCCGGTGGCTGCTGTTTTGCGCGTATTGCGAATAGGAGACCGTGACGCCGGCACTTTCAAGGGCCACGGCTGCAGCATTTTTTTCGTAAAAGCAAGCGGGTTCATATCGCCAACCGTTTGCCAAGCGCCGTTCTTCTTTAATCAGACTGCAATAAGCGTAAATGCCTACTGTCAGCCCGGCTATACGGGTTTTCCAGCCAAATTCCCGGTAAATGTCTTTCAGGAGCCGGTCCATTTTTCTGAACATACGTTTATCGTGACGATAATAATGTCTCATGGCCCAGACCGCCCCGGCATAGGTGGAGCGCAAAGGATGCACTTCACGATCATAACGTGCTCGTATGCGCGGGTTTGGATGATTTTTGTATCGCTGCCAACCGGTCAGCAGTGTGCGGATCAGCCGAGCAAGACTGGGACCGTTGATTTCAAAATCCTGTCGAAAGGCCTTAAGCAGAAAACCCTCTTCCCGGCCATTGCGAATATGCTTGTGCCGGTAATTGAAGCGGTATTGTCCGTGGGCCTCAGCCGGAGAAAACTCTGCTTCACTCAGAAGAATCCCATCTTTTTTGTATTGTTCATATAAAGGCGTTCCCGGATTGGGCGTGTAAAGCATGAACTGGTGAAAATCGGTCTGGTGGCTGACGGCATGGTCAATGACCTGATCCATGGTTGCAGGCGTATGGTTTTCCAAACCAATGATAGAAGAGCCTAAAACGCGTATCCCATGGGACTGCAGAAGCTTAACCAGTGCCCGCGTGTCAACGTCCTTGAGCTTTTGATATTGAGTGCTTTTACCTTCGATCCCCATCCAAACCCAGCCGATACCCAGGCCCACGATTTGCTCAATGCTGTAAGAACGAAGGACGCGCGCGGAGCTGAAAACATTCAACATCCAACTTTTATTGTTCGCCTGCATCAATTCCAGCAGCCTGAGCGCTCGTTTGCGGTGCAGTAAAAAATTTTCATCGAGCACAAAAAACGATTGAACGTTAAGTTTTTTTTCCAGCCGGCACATTACCGCAAAAAGCTCGTCGCCGGTTTCGTAGAAATTGACAAACTTACCTTTCCCGCCAAACAGAGCGGACGTGGAGCAAAAGTTACATCCTACCGGACACCCTGCCGAAGGGATTAAGATGGCGGCTGTATCGCCCGGCTCATCTCGCAGACCAACCCCTATGATACGGGACCCATAGGCCGAAGATGCCACAGGATGCTTGACCGGGTCATTGGGGCTTTGACCGAGAAACTGCCGGAACCATTTTACCCCGTCCCCTCTAACGATGTGATCCGCATCGCTTGTTGCATGTATGCCGCCCATGTTGGAAATGTGACCACCGATTACGATGACGGCTTTCGGCTGATACTGTCGAATCAGTTCGCACATTTTCTTTACCTTGTCCACATTTGGAGTGATGGCGCTGATTCCGATGATATCATAAGAATTCTCTTGGAGTTCTCGAGTGAAGCGCGTCAGGGAAGGAAAATCAAGGAGGGTACACGGCGCATTTATGTTGGCCTGGATAAGTAACAGGCCGAAAGACCGGTGAAACATGCGCAGGGAGAAGCCGCCCTGGACTCTCGTGACCTGATTCTGGTAAAGCTCCATAGGGTTGATGGTGCGACTTCCGTATTCGTCATCCTGAGCAAACGGGCCGAATACACTGGATAACAGAACTTTGGCTCGAATTCCTTTGGGATGAACACAGGCTGCTTTTTCCATTTTATCCCCCAATGTTATGGTGACGGATTTACAAATGATAATACACTTTAATGCAACCTTGCCGCAAACAACAGGTTTGATTTCGATTTTACAAAAGTATTACAATTTCGGCGCTTTAAAAGAGTCTGTCACGTTATTGGAATGATGGAGGGGGGCAATGGAAAGAAAAATCAGGCCATCCTACATATTGTGTTATTTTTTTATTGACACACAACATGTATGATTATATACAGGAATAACAGCTAAGTTTTAACTAAAGGGTCGATAAATATTGCTCGGCCCTTGGTATGTGCATTTAAGGCGACTTAAATCATACATACCCAAAGCAACAACAGTTCGGTTGACTCCACACCCAACCGGGGTGACGGCTCAACCGGACCAACTTCTGCCTTGAAATTAACGTGAGCCTTTCAAGGTGCAAAAAAGGCAGGGCCGCTACCGGCCCTGCCTCACTTTTTTAAACCCCTATCCCTTTTTAAATATACCGCTCAGGATAAAGAAAAGGTGTCAGATAGATATCTAATATGCTGCTGCACCTGGGAGTATCGCTTCCATGCCTCTTTTGATTAGTTTTGCCTCTCTGTTTTTTACTTTTACCGTGGCCCGGGCGGCTGAAGTCTGGCGGACGGTGCCGCAGGCAATTCTTTCACCTGCATACGAATAGAAGCAAACATCGCTCCCCATGATAAATCCGGCCTCTTTCCCTCTATCGATATAAACATGACCTTGGCTGACATTTACCTTGGTTACTTCCGCTGCAAGAGCGCCGCCGACGGTATAAATAGCTATGATTGTTATCGTTACTAAAAAGAAAAATGCTTTGATTTTCTGCATGTAGCCCTCCCGTCATGTAATCAAAATTATTGCGAATATATTATAAAAATCGGATTTTGGGAAGGATTTTCCCAAAAAAAGCCCGCCACAAGGGGCGGGTATATGCAGATTAGAGTCTGAGACCTTTGCAAAACGGTAAGTTTAGCAAGCCCCGTGAAATGCAAGGCACATTTCACTGGAGTTTGCTGTCGTAGTTCAGCCCTACCTAGTGTCCATCCATAAATGGCCCTTTTTGCCCTGCTCGGCGTTCTCTCTCCGAGGCGTAGGCTCTACGAGCCGG
>JAQYVG010000377.1 GCA_030145595.1 Desulfobacterales bacterium
TGAACATCGAATAATGATGTCGCTTCAGTCTTCGCCTCCGGCTTCGACCCGACAGGTCAGGCTTCGCCTTCGGCTACGACCCGACAGGCCGCTCTGCAATTTAATCCACAGATTTCGCAGATTACACAGATTGCAATGAATACGCGATGAAGGTTGCGGAATCTGTCGAGTTAAATTCCCCGCAGCTTGATGCGTTAAGATAGAAAATATCATTTGTTGATACCCCGTGGCTTGCCGCGGGGTCGTTTAATTTCATTGGTTTTTTTTATTCACCATTCGATGTTGGACGTTCGATGTTCGATGTTCATCTTTTTCAGTCCTCCGACCTCTGACCCCTGAACCCCTGAACCTCATGTTCTTCATCTGTTATCCAAAACCTCCCTTATTTTTTGCGATATATTTTCTATATCAAAGGGCTTTTGGATAAAACCGTCGCAACCCCGTTCCAATATTTCGGCAGCCTGACCATGGATGCTATATCCACTTGAAAGCAGGACTTTTAGATCCGGATTGACCTTTTTCAATTTGTCATAAGTCTCACCACCATCCATTTCCGGCATAATCATGTCAAGGATGACCATATCAATATGATCCTGATTTTCTTGGCAAATCTTGATTGCATCCGTTCCATTTCTGGCGATTAAAGCCGTGTATCCAAGTATCGCCAGTAGTTCCTTACCCACATCGATTATAATATCCTCATCATCAACTAAAAGAACAGTCTCCGATCCTTTTAATACCTGTTGTTCCTTTGCCTTCTTTTTGATGACTTCTCCTTCAGAGGCCGGCAGATAAATGTCGAACACCGCCCCTTCACCCTTTACACTCTTAACATCTATGAAACCACCATGATTCTTGATGATACCATAAACAGAGGACAGCCCTAAGCCAGTGCCTCTGCTCATTTCCTTGGTTGTAAAAAATGGGTCAAATATCCTCTTCCGGGTTGCAGCATCCATCCCAACTCCTGTATCGGCAACCGAAATTTTTACATAATTACCCTGCTTGATTTCCAAGGACTCGGTGCAATTTTCATCAAGGATGACGTTTTCTGTCTGAACATATAAAATGCCACCTCCGGGCATTGACTGCCAGGCATTGATATAAAGATTCAACAGAACCTGTTCTATCTGCCCCTGATCGACAACTGCAGACCAAAGATTATTTTCATACTTTTCACGAATAGTGATCTCTTTCTTAGTCCGTCCAAACATACGATTCTGTTTTTTAACAATTTCGTTTAGATCTGCCGGTTTAACTTCATATTTCCCGCCTCTTGCAAAGCCCAGAAGCTGCTTGGTAAGATCCGATGCACTTGTAACATATGCTTCTATTCCTTTGAGATGTTCTAAATAGGACTGGGTTAAATTTGTTTCCGCCGTCATTAAAGAAGCGCGTCCCTGGATTCCCATCAGCAGGTTGTTAAAGTCGTGTGCAATCCCTCCGGCTAAAGTTCCGATGGCCTCCATCTTCTGCGATTGCTGGATGTGGGCTTCAAGTTTCCTGCTATCTTCCTCAGCCTGCTTCTGCGAAGTTAAATCAATAACGTTTCCCATGCAGGCACTGTGACCATTGAAGTTGATTTTTGCAGCAAAAAGGCCCAACCATAATGGTTCTCCATTCTTTTGTATGGCGCGAAACTCGTAGTTTGTTATGGTATCAGCTCCGTTGGACCTGGCCACCTCTCTCTCTTTAACCATATTACGATCTGCATGATGTACAAAATCCCAAAGCTTCTTATCCGTCATTTCCCCAGGTGAATAGCTCAGCATCTGTGCCAGGCAATCATTTACATATACAATTTTTCCATATAGATGGATGAATATTCCGGTTAAGGACTGATCGGTTAAGGCACGATATCGCTCTTCTGATTGCCTGAGGTTATCTATCAGTTGATCTCTTTCTTGAACCGTTTCTTCATAATCAGTTATCAAATCTTTGCTGGTAATTTTTAAAAACCACCTAAGCATTTGTTTGAGAAAACTGGGCCCTTTCTTCCATGTCATACGGATAGAGCAATGTTCGTCACCAGCAACGACACATTCGATTTCCTCACATTTTACATCCAAAGCACCTGTCATTTTGGCTATACCTGTATAGATCCCCATATTCCAGTTACAGATATCTTTGGTAACCTGAAAACCGGGATAGTAATGGAGTTCGAACACGGCTGAATTATTCGTCAATTCACAAAGCTTTACCTGTTTCGTTCTGTTAAAACGAGCATTGACCTTTGCCGGTTGTTTGCAAACAAATTTGGTGCTGAATATTCTGCTTAAAAAAAGGATGGTTTTGGAAAACTGTTCGATGACGGCATGCTCACCTGCTTCAACCAGGGCATTAGAGCCGCCGACAACCTTTTTGGCATTGGCAAATAAAGCCAGAGAGAATTCATTTGAAACCCAGTATGCGGAATCATTCAAGTGGTGTTCATGGACTCGTATCAGGTTTGAGGGGTTTTCTTTATCCGCAACAAGGTAGCTGTCATCATCAACTAAACCATCGAGTGTCTGCCACACGCCCTCATCGCCATAATGCTTCCCCAAGTAACCCAATAATCCACAAAAATTGGAACAATTTACATCCTTGTCCATCAACATTGTCATTGCCTGCAGTTAACTAGTGCCCATCCACGAATCGTTAAAAGGCCAAAGGGTACTGGCGTAAGTTTCCAATTCATAAATGAGAAATTTTTTCGATGAGTAAGTTGAGCACCATAATTTATAAACCAGATGCGAAATCCCGCTTCATTTTAGCGGGGGCCGCATCCGCCGTCGCCTAAGAAAAGGGCTATGGCGGGACAAGCAAGGGTTTTAGCCCGAGGCGTACTTTAGTACGTCGAGGGCGGAAACCCGCGGAGAACGCCGCTCATCGGAAAAATA
>JAQYVG010000378.1 GCA_030145595.1 Desulfobacterales bacterium
GCCCAAACGATTCCGAATCCCGACGATTTTAACAAATCGGTTCACGAGATCGCCGATGATTTCAGGGTTGCGGTGAACACCGTCATGGTGGACACCACGGCTGAGGCGGCCCTGGAGGCACTGCCTGCCGAAACTGACGCCGTGTTTGTTTTTCCGTTGATACGTCTGGATTCCAAAGAGTTTCAGAAACTGGTTGGCGGGCTTATAAGAAGGCGGCTCCCCAGTTATTCTGTTTGGGGCCGGGACGAGGTTGAAAAAGGGCTTTTGGTCAGTGTGAATGCCAAGTCCAATATTCCCCGGTTTGCCCGCAGAATTGCCGTAAACGTTCACCGTATCCTCTTGGGTGAAGATGCCGGAAACCTCAAGGTGGCTTTTCCAGCAGTACAGGAGCTCACCATCAACATGGCCACCGCGCGGGCCATCGGGGTGTATCCTTCCTGGAGTATTCTTACCGAGGCAGACCTGATCAACGAAACAATCGAAGCCGTAAGCCGCCGGCTTTCCCTAAACAGTGCCGTCCGCGACGCCATCGAGGTGAACTTGGACCTCGCGGTACAGGCCAGAAATGTGGCTGCCGGCAAAGAGGCCGTCAAGCAGGCCCGATCCGGCCTTCTGCCGCAGATAGATCTCAATGCCGGCGGCGTGGCCATAGATGACGACAGGGCAGCAGCGGGTCTAGGGTCCACCCCGGAGCGCAGTCTCTCCGGTTCGGTCACAGCCACTCAGCTCCTGTATTCCGATGAGACTTGGGCAAATTATAAAGTAGAGCAACACCGTCAGACTTCCCGGGAAGAACAACGGGAAACCGTCAAACTCGATATTGCCCTGGATGCTGCGGTGGCCTATCTGAATGTGTTGCGGGCCAAGACTCTTGAGCGGATTCAGAAAGACAACCTGAGACTTACCCGTGCCAACCTGGACCGTGCCCACGCGCGGGTGTCTATCGGCGCTGCCAACCGTTCCGAAGTCTACCGGTGGCAAACCGAAATAGCCGGCAGCAGGCAAGACGTTCTCAGTGCGGTGTCCCGGCGCAAAATAATTGAAAACAACCTAAACCGGCTGCTCAATCGTCCTTTGGAAGAGCGTTTTGCAACCGAGGAGACCAGCCTGAGTGATCCTTTGTTGATCGTAAGCGATCCAAGGTTTTTTGACTATGTGAACAACCCCATGAGTTTCCGCGTATTTCGAGACTTTCTCGTGGAAGAGGGGCTGTCCCTGTCTCCGGAGATTCTCCGTATAGATGCCGCCATGGCTGCCCAGCAACGGATCCTGACCTCTGCCAAACGGGCATTTTGGCTGCCTGATTTCTCTGTGGAAGGCAGTGTGACCGAGTTGTTTAACGACGACGGAGCAGGCACGCGGGATCAGTCGCCATTTGGTCTGGACAACACTGACTGGAGCGTGGGGGTTTTTGCCAGCTTCTCTCTGGTTGAAGGCGGTGGGAAGTTTGCCACTACCAAACGGGCCCGTGAGGAACTCAGCGGCCTGCGACTGGAACGGCAATCGACATCCCAACGTGTTGAAGAGCGAATCCGTTCGGCTCAGCTCCTAACCAGCGCTTCCTATCCCAGCATCCGGCTCTCCCGCCAGGGTGCGGAGGCGTCCGGAAAGAATTTGGAGTTGGTGACCGATTCCTACATGCGGGGCGTGGTTTCCATCATCGATCTGTTGGATGCCCAGAACACCGCCCTTCTGGCGAATGAAGATGCAGAAAACGCCGTCTTTAAGTTTCTCATAGATCTTATGAGGGTCCAGCGAGCTGTGGGGCGTTTTGATTTCTTCATGACTCCGGATGACCGGGAGGCCATGTTTCAAAAGCTCGAGGCGTTCTTTGAGAAGGCCGGTGTGCAGCCGAGAAGGAAGAACAAGTAACAAGCTAAGGAGCAATACAAATGAAATCGAATACGAAGTTACTTTTTACTCTTATAGCAAGCATGTTACTAACAATTACGAGCGCATTTTCCCAGCCTGAAAAATCAACAACCAAAACGTTTCCCCTTGGGAAGTTGAAGCCCACAGACAGTCAACTTAAAGTTAAATCCGGAGATCTTGCTCCGGATTTCACACTTCCATCTGTATCGGGAAAAAAAATAACTCTCAGTCAGTTTAGAGGAAAGAAAAACGTTGTACTCTCATTTGTTCCAGCAGCTTGGACGCCGGTATGCTCCGAACAATGGCCAGGTTATATAATGGTGAAAGATACGTTAGATCAAAAAGACACTGTACTTTTAGGTATTACCGTAGACAATCTCCCTACCCTGAAAGCCTGGACCCAACACATTGGACCGTTGTGGTTTGAGGTATTGTCTGACTTCTGGCCTCATGGTGCCGTAGCGGATAAATTCGGCGTTCTCAGACCTGATGGCCTTTCAGAAAGGGCCCTTTTTTTTATTGATGATAAAGGGATTATTCGAGCTATTGTGGTGATGGATATTAACAAAAAGCCTGATGTAAAGGTTTGTTTTAGAGATATGGATAAGCTATCGAAGTGAGGTCGATTGGGTCAAGTCTGCTCTTTACTCTTTTGTAAATTTTATCATGGGTCAAGAACAGTCTTGACTCTATTTCCCCTATTTACTTGTATCTCCTGAACCGTATTCTCAGGATTCTTTTTTTATCGTGGAGATCACAATGCAAATATAGGCAATTAGCGGGCATGACCGCATCGCTTCGGATGGTTTCAGCGTTTGCCGGACTTAGGGCTCGCGCAAAAATAAATTCACATTTTTACATCTCAGCTTCAGCCCATCTTTGGCTGATACCTCACTCACACCTGATCTTATAAAATTGGCCGCGAAATAGCTCGCTATTCCTGTGGTTTTGCTCTCTCGGATCAGCCAAACCTGAACCAAATCTGAGCGCCAATTCTGCGAAGTTATTT
>JAQYVG010000379.1 GCA_030145595.1 Desulfobacterales bacterium
GACCTGGGGCTTTATAAAAGTCGGAGATCTTGTCAACATAGAAACAGACATGATCGGAAAGTATGTTGAACGATTTGCTCGCAGAAGTCATGACATCGACAGCCCCAAAGAGACCGGCAAATCGGTGGACATGCAGTTTCTTGCCAAAACCGGTTTTATTTAATTTGGGGTTTCGGAACTTTTACAATTTATTACAAATAAAGGAATAACGGAGAAAATAAATAAAAATGCCACTATTATCCACCGAAGAAGCGATTAAAGAAATAAGGGCCGGACGTATGGTTATTCTCGTTGATGACGAAGACCGTGAAAACGAGGGGGATCTTACCATGGCTGCTGAAGCTATGACACCTGAAGCCATTAATTTTATGGCCAAATATGGAAGGGGGCTTATTTGCCTGTCCATGACCGGTGAGAAAATCGATTCTCTCAACCTGCCGCTGATGGTTGAACAAAATACCTCTAAATATCAGACTGGTTTTACGGTGTCTATCGAAGCACGGTGCGGTGTAACAACCGGTATTTCCGCTGCAGACCGCGCCACCACAATTCTTACCGCCGTAGCGGACGAGGCTCAGCCCACCGATCTTGTGAGACCCGGACATGTATTCCCGCTGCGGGGCAGGAACGGAGGGGTCATCGTGCGAGCCGGCCAGACAGAAGGGTCGATAGATCTCTCGCGTCTTGCCGGTCTAAAACCCGCCGGAGTGATTTGTGAAATCATGGATGAAGACGGTACCATGGCCCGGATGCCGGCACTCGAAAAATTCAGTGAAAAGCACGGCATCGGCATATGCACCATCGCTGATCTTATTGAATACCGCATGCGTACCGAATCATTCGTGAAAAGGGTTGCAGAGACGGTTATTCCCACATCCATTGCAGGAGAATTCAAAGCAGTTGTGTATGAAAATGCTGTGGATGATTTGTTGCATATCGCCATGGTCAAGGGAAACATTGATCCGGAGAAACCCGTCCTTGTCAGAGTCCACTCAGAGTGCCTCACCGGAGATATTTTCGCTTCCCTTCGTTGTGACTGTGGTGACCAGCTCCAGACGGCCATGGAAATGATCGACCAGGAGAACGCCGGCGTACTCCTCTATATCCGCCAGGAAGGACGCGGCATCGGTCTTGTTAACAAGATTAAGGCCTATGCACTCCAGGATCAGGGCCTGGATACGGTTGAGGCCAATGAAAGTCTCGGATTTGAGCCTGATTTGAGAAATTACGGAATTGGCGCCCAGATTCTGGTGGACCTCGGCGTTAAAAAGATGCGGCTTCTCACCAACAATCCCAAGAAGATGGTCGGCCTTGAAGGATATGGGCTCCGTTTAATCGAGCAAATTGATATCGAGACAGAACCCAATGAATACAATCGAAATTATCTGGAATGCAAGAAACTTAAGATGGGACACCTGTTAAATGTCAATGCCGTGCCGTAAAATTGCGCTAACGGTTACAGGTGGTATCTTTCAATAACATCGGGAGGAGATCAAATGCCAAAAATTATTGAAGCCAATCTCCTGGCTGAGGGCAAAAAATTTGGGCTTATTGTAAGCCGTTTTAATGATTTTATCACCGAAAGGCTTTTTGAAGGTGCTTTGGATGGGCTGTTACGCTCCGGTGCCAGAGACGAAGATATCGAAGTTGTGAAGGTCCCCGGTGCCTTTGAAATACCATTGATGGCCAAAAAGATGGCCGCAACAGATCGATACCATGCGATTATCTGTCTGGGAGCTGTCATTAGAGGTGCAACGCCGCATTTTGATTTAGTCAGCGCCGAAGTCTCCAAAGGAATCGCCATGGTGAGCCTGGAATCTGAAGTTCCGGTCATCTTTGGCATAGTAACCACCGATACCATCGAACAGGCCATAGAACGCGCGGGAACAAAAGCCGGCAATAAGGGATGGGATGCAGCAATAACCGCCATAGAAATGGCAAACTTGATTGAGGTTGTCGACCAGGCTTAACCATGGGAAACCGTCGCAAGTCCCGAGAACTTGCTATGCAGGCGCTCTTTTATATTGATATGAGCCGGAATGACTCCAATGAGTTGTTGGAACGATTCTGTGTCAATTTTAACCCTTCAAAAAAGGCCCGCCCTTTTTTTATCAAGCTTGTTAACGGCGTTATCCAGAAAAAATCCGAAATCGATTCAATTATCGAAAACTTCTCCGACAACTGGAAAATAAGCCGCATGTCCTGCGTGGACAGAAATATTATTAGAATCGCCGTGTATGAGCTCCTTTACTGTCAGGACATTCCACCAAAAGTATCCATCAACGAGGCCATTGACGTGGGAAAGAAATTCGGCACCGAAGTGTCGGGTGCCTTTATCAATGGAATCCTCGACAGTGTGCGAATGGCCCTTAAAAGTAAGGAAATAAAAACAAAAACCGACATTCAGATAACTGAAACCAGTTAACGAAAAGGAGATTGCGATGGAATTCAAAAAAGTTCTCTTAACGGAAGATGAAATGCCGAGACAATGGTATAATATACTTGCCGATATCAAGATGAACCCACCTCTGGGACCCGACGGACAGCCGGTTAAGCCTGAAGCTCTTGCGCCGGTTTTCCCCATGAACCTCATCGAACAGGAGGTCAGTCCCGACAGATGGATCGATATACCAGAAGAAGTCCTAAAGGTTCTTAGCATCTGGCGACCATCGCCCCTCGTCAGAGCACGCGCTCTTGAAAAATTTCTTGATACGCCGGCAAGGATCTACTTTAAAAATGAAGGGGTAAGTCCCCCTGGAAGCCACAAACCGAACACCGCCGTTCCTCAGGCATATTACAACAAGGTTTTCGGGATTGAAAAATTGACCACCGAAACCGGGGCCGGACAATGGGGAAGCGCCCTCTCCTTTGCCTGTTCC
>JAQYVG010000037.1 GCA_030145595.1 Desulfobacterales bacterium
GGTTCTAAAGGCCAACGAATCCTTCCTTAAGCTTCAGGACAGCCTGGAAGGGACTGAAAACAGAATTGCAGTGGAACGCAAACGATACAATGAGTCGGTCCAAATGCTGAACACCTATACCCGGACATTCTTCGGAAGATTCTACGCAATGTTTGCAGGGGTCTCAAAAGCAGACTACTTTGAGGTGCCCGAGACAGAGCAAGCGGTCCCCAAAGTGAAATTCTAATTGTAATGGAATATGAATAAATTTATTCTAATACTTTTATTGGTTTTAATACCCTTTCAAGTTCAAGCCTTTGAGCGCTATAACAGGGTAGTAAAATTTGACAAATATTTTTCAAAATATTCAAAGAGATATTTTGGTGTGAATTTCGACTGGCTTTATTTTAAGGCTCAAGCAGTAGCAGAATCACGACTGCAAGCAAAAGCTAAATCAAGGGCGGGTGCAGTGGGGGTTATGCAAATTATGCCCAAGACATTTAGGGAAATTTCAAGAAAAAATCCAAGCATCAAGGGTACCAGAGAACAACCACATTGGAACATTGCCGCAGGTATATATTATAACAGAATGATATGGAAAGCATGGAAAGCAGACCGCTCATTTCAAGATCGCATTAATTATACGTTTGGCTCTTATAATGCCGGGAGAGGAAATATTCTAAAAGCACAAAGGATAGCAAAGAAAAAAGGGCTGAATATGACCCTATGGCAGTCTATAGAACAAACTCTACCCGAGGTTACGGGCAAACGCAGTGAAGAGACTATTGGTTATATAAGGAAAATTAACAAAATTAAGGGGGTATTGAAATAATGGAACTTTCCATCACATTATTAAATTTTGGATACGCCATAGTTGGTGCAATTCTAACATTACTATTTATGGCGTTAGGTTATAAAACCTTTGACAAAATGACTCCTTTCGACACTTCCAAACAATTGGCAGAAAAGAACGTAGCCGTTGGAATTGTGGTGGGGTCAATATTTGTCGGGCTGGGCATTGCTTTAGGTTTAGTTATAGGTATGGGGCTTAATTAGTCCCCATCCGGAAATGAGATTATTCTCCTCCTTTTGGACCCCATTGTCATCACCTTTTGCTTTGCCGAGAGATTCAACAATACAAATTAGAATCTTAACTTTCGAAAATTAAAGATAGCTGGTACCAATCTGCCTTGAGGTTCAGTATTGTAAGCCTCAAAATGTATTGATTGGGGTTCCGTATCTGCTATTGACTCAAATTTCTCTCTAATGTAACTTCGGGCAAACAATCTTTACCTGAAGCTTGGTTGGATCGGAACAAAATCATACAACATATGTATTTTTTAACACCCGGACGAGACCCATTTATGGCATTAACCTTTAAAAGAATCAAAACAGGAGAAGTTCGATGAAAAAAACATTCGTTTTCGTTGCTTTATTATCTGCATTGTCTCTGATGTTTACCATGACTGCCTCGGCGGGACCTGCCATGGATCGTATCATGAAGAAAGGGGTGTTGGTGGTTGGCACCAGCGGCGCACAGCCGCCGATGACAGCCACCACCAAAAAAGGAGAGATCATCGGAATGGATGCTGACATTTCGAGGGCAATGGCCGCTGCAATGGGTGTTAAAGTAAAATTTGTTTCAATGCCATTTGCCAAGCTTCTTCCGGCCCTCGAAGCAGACCAGGTAGACATGGTCCTGTCGGGCATGACCATAACCCCGAAGCGCAATCAAAAGGTAGCGTTCGTGGGTCCGTATTTTGTTGGTGGAAAGGGAATCCTGGCCGTGGCCGAGAAGTATGCTGCCTTGCAACAGGCAAAGGGATTGGATACACCGGAGGTTACTGTTGCAGCTCTGAAGAATTCAACCAGTCAGAAATTTGCCGAGACGTTAATGTCCAAAGCAAAGTTGATCCTTACCAATTCCTACGAAGAGGCAATTGATCTTCTTTTCAAGGGTAAGATCGATGTCATTGTAGCTGATTTTACTTTTTGTGCACTGACGGCTTACCGCTACCAAGATAAGGGGCTGATAGCAGGAGCGTCGCCCCTCACCTTCGAACCACTGGGCATCGCCATGACCGAAGATACACTGTTGCTCAACTGGGTGAATAATTTCATGAACTTTCTTCAAGGTAGTGGCAAATTAAAAGAGATGGGTGTGAAGTGGCTTAACGGCGGCTCATGGATTGATGAGTTACCTTAGCGGAGCGATTTTATAGCTTGAAAAGGTTAAGCTGATCTGATACCTAATTAACGTTCGTGTGGTGGGTGTAGCTCAGGAGGTAGAGCACCAGGTTGTGGCCCTGGAAGTCGCGGGTTCAAATCCCGTCACTCACCCCATTTATTCTTTGCAAAGCTTTTGCTAAACACCTTTAAATATAAAAACTTTGTGCAAGCTTTTCCACAATTGTTTTATTATGGTGTACGAAGCATGGCCAATATGAATTTCGTCAACTTCGGATGCAGAGCGACAAGATTCCATTAAGTCATGATTTTCCTCTAACCGAAATTCTTTTCTTATATATTCTCCCACGGAAAATTGGAGGTCGATCAATTCCTCCTCTGACGTATTTACTATCATCGATTTGTCGTATAATGACAATTCAGAAATGAGCCTATCAACAGCCTGATCAACACTTCTGGGAATTTTTGCAGATATATCATTCACCCTTCTGATATTCCTTCAAGACTTTATCCACCATTTCAGAATACTCTTTCTTTGAAAAAATGCCTTTCTCTATCAGTAACTGAACAACAGAATCCAGTTGTATAGTATTCGAAATCAATAGCTGTTCAGAATCTTCTATTTTGTTTGGGTTTAGTTTTGCTGTCATAGTAAATCCTTTCTTAAATTAATAGTTATAGTGGAAAAGTATTATTGAAGGAAAGGAACTGCATATTCACAAACAAAACAGCATTTGTCAAGAGATTATTAAGCACAATACACTGTTTTTTTTAATCATCTTGGCATTTTTGTTGGTTATGATATAAGGAGATATCAGAAATACGGGAGGGGCGTTATTAGCATTTGACATATTACAATGTGGCATTATTATTCCACTGGGATAGGCAAGTACAATCTTTGGTGCTGCCTATTTTACCTCCCGCCTAGCCCTTGGACACAGGTAGCTCCAAGGGCTTTTTCTTTAGTTAAAGTTGTTAAGCTTTTTTTATAGACAATTATCTTGAAAATTCGCGGGTTAGATGCGATAGCTAATAGACCTGTGGCTGCCAACTTGCCGAAAGGTTTACCCGCCTCCGGCGGACTAAATTTCCTCTCCTCGATGGAATTAATATCAAGGCCACATTTCTCAACGCAGGACTAGGGTTTTATACTTGGACGCTTTTTATTTATTAAATGCCTGGTTGATAAACACATAAAGGAATAACAATCGTGAACATCGTTAAGGGTCTGGATAGAATAGCTTTGGTGATAGCGGTAATATCCATTTTGCCTGGATTCTTTTGGGGGTGGAAGGTCTATGATCACTTTGCCAGGGAAGAGATTACGATGAAAGAGTTAGAGTGGGCTCAAAAAGATGAAGTTTTTAGACCATACAGAATGGCTATCCTCGAAGACCTTAGGCATCTGCCAAAATGGAAATGCACCATAGCCGGCCTTATAGGCTCAGGTGCCACTTTTTTCGTTGCGCTATTCGGTCTGCGTGGATTAAATCGTGTTTTTATATGGCGTGTTTTTACATGGGTCCTTGGGGGTTTTAAGGATGAAAAAAAGGATCAGGAACAAAAGCTTGATTAACGTTCTGACCAAAAAAAAATGAAGGTTCAACCAGGATCGAACGGCTGCACATTTGCAAAAAATGGCGAGGAAGGTTAATAAACAAGGGAGAGGAGAATAGTCTAAAAAGGGCAAAGGAGATGAAATGTTCGGGCTAACTGCCCGGCCGGTCAACGTGCTCGAGTTTCCGTCGAGCTTTTGCCAGACGTTCCATCGCCTGTTTGTGAAGTTGTGAAGCCCGGCCTTCGGACACTTCCAGGAACTTGGCAGCCGCCTTCATGGTTTTTCCCTTGAAATAGCAAAAGTCGATCACTACCCGTTCATTCTTCGGCAGGCGTGATATGGCCCGGGTCAGCTTCAGCTTCAACTCCTTGTGCAAAATCAACTCCAGCAGATCTTCTGCCCCCTCACCGTCCCAATGATCCTCGTAATTGAGGAAGCCCAATCTGGAAAAAGCCTTGTGCTTGTGAAACTTCTCCAGCGGCAGTTGCATCGCCTGCGCAACTTCCTCGTCAGTGGGCTGGCGTTTCAGCTTCTGTTCCAGTCCCAGGTGGGTCATCTCCATCCTTTTGGCCATTCTCCGTTCCCCGCGGGTCAAATGATCCCACTGGCGGAGTTCATCGAGAATGGACCCCTTGATATGATAATTGGCGAAAGATGCAAATTTTACCCCTTTCTCCGGATCGAACTTTTCCATGGCCCGCAGCAGTCCCACAATCCCGGCGCTGACCAAATCGTCGATGTCGATTTTCGGAGGGAGTTTGCGGTTGTATTGCAACACTATTCGGCGAACGGTAGGCATGTATTTGTCAATGAGCTTCCGCCGTGTTAGGTTTCGTTTTTCGTGTTGCTTGGATACCATATCGGGCTGTTTCCTCGGAGCGGATCGACCGCTTAGGGGCTGTTTCCTTCTCAGCAGCGGTGATCGATAAGCGACCCTGGGGTCGTAAGTTTAAAGTTATAGAATCTATTTCACAGCAATCTGCGTAGCATAGTTCCCTCGTCAGGTTAAAAAGTTAACACAATTAACTCCTATTAATCAAGACCCTATAATTATCGTTGACTTGCTAATGAAAAATCTGGCAAAAGAGGGGATGACAATGGTGGTTGTTACCCATGAAATGGGTTTTGCCCGGGAAGTAGCCGATCTCGTTATTTTCATGAATGAATTCGACTTTTTACGAATTCATCAAAAATAATATGACGATTAATTACTCAGTCATTATTCCGGCATATAACGAAGAACAATGGTTGCCTGATACCCTTGCGGTGCTCCGGGAGGCGATGGGCTCGCTGTTTCTGCAAGGAGAGGTCATTGTTGTCGATAATAATTCCACCGACCGAACTCCTCAGATTGCCCGGGAAGAGAACGCGCGAGTCGTGTTCGAACCGGTCAACCAGATCTCCAGGGCACGGAATACAGGCGCCAGGGTTGCCAAAGGCCGCTATCTTATCTTTATAGATGCTGATACCATCGTTTCGTCCGTTCTGCTACAGACCGCGCTGGACAACCTCTCCGGCGGCCGGTGCTGCGGCGGAGGGAGTTTGGTGGATTTTGACAAACCGCTTAGGCCTTTGGCCCGCAGGTCTCTGGATCTGTGGAATTGGATTTCTTTGAAATTTGGTTTTGCGGCCGGATGTTTCATCTATTGCCTGCGGGAAGGATTCGAAGCTGTCGGCGGATTCAGTCAGAAGGTTTACGCCAGCGAGGAAATTTGGTTCTCTAATCGGCTGCAATCATGGGGCAACCTGCAACAAAAGGCCTTTCACATAATTACATCCCCACGGGTTGTAACTTCCAGTCGCAAACTGGAGTGGTATTCCCCGGTGCAATTGGGGCTTACGGCTTTGATGACAACGGTTTTCCCTTTTTCATTACGGTTCCGGAATTCTTGTTCGGTTTGGTACCGGCGACCAAAGAAGCCGTAATTTGCGATTGCTTGTCTATATTTTTTCCATGGCGCCGTAAGCGGCCTGGATTCTGTCCCGGAGAAGAAAACTAAGCCTTTCCATGATATTGAATCCAAGTTCGGCGTTACTAATCATAATTTTTCTTAAATCAGCCCCCTTAATTGCCAGGGTTGTTGTCGGCGTTTGACAGGCAGCCGAGGACATGAGGATGTGGGGCAGATCCAGCAGCGTTGACCAGCAACCCAACACCCTGCCCTTGCCAAGGGTTTCCACAACCACTTCTCCCTTGCGGGCACCCAGATCAAGGTGTCTTACAATGTGTACGCGGCCCTGAACAACAACATAAATATACTCTCCATAATCACCCTGCTGAAAAACATACTCACCACCCTCATACGTGTTCACCTGGCAGAGTCCGGCGATCTCAGATATATCACTTTTTTCCAGCCGCTCGAAAAATTCGCAGTGTTTCAAAGCTCGTTTGATTTCTGTTGGGTTCATGTTTGCCTCTTTTATTACATGTAAAAATTATTTCCCATCGTATGGCCTCTTGTAATATAATTATCAAATTCTAATTTGAAGCGGGTTTTTAATCAAGCGCTTTTCAATATTTAAAAGGCTTTGGTGCGGTCGAAAACAGCTGGTGGAATTAAAAAACTAAATGACTTTGGGAACGTTATCAGCTAAGTTGATTTATAAAATATATTTTCCTTTTCAAAAGTTTTCATGCAGTTTTTAGGTGTAATTCTTTTGACGTGATAAGGTCATAGACTCATGAGGTTCGTCATTTTTTTAGCAGTTTTTATAAGTATTTACAGCAGTTTTCACCTCTATGCCTTTCTGAAGCTGCGGCGGGCGTTGTCTTTGCATTTAGGGGCCGGCGCCATCATAGCCGTGTTCATGGCTTTCATGGTTGCGGCCCCCATCCTGATTCGTACCGCCGAACGACACGGTTTTGAGCTGTGTGCCCGTTTTCTGGCCCATATCGGTTACACCTGGATGGGCTTTTTATTTGTTTTCGTCTCCGTTGCCTTTGTTCTGGATATCTATCGTTTCCTCATCCATGGCGGCAGGCAGATACTTGCGGTCGACCTGTCCGCGATAACTCTTTCGCAGCAATACTCTTTTTATATCGCCGTTCTTTTGGCCGTCATCATCACCGCCTACGGTGCGTTTGAGGCCATTTCTATCCGTACGGAGCACGTAACCATTCGATCCGAAAAAATTCCTAAGTACGCTGACCGGACCAGAATTGTTCAGATATCTGATGTACATCTCGGGCTGATGGTGGGAGAGAAAAGAATGGCAAGAATTCTTAACAGGGTCAGAGCAGCCAAGCCTGATATTTTGGTGTCCACCGGCGATCTCTTCGATGGGCAGATGGACAGCATTGCAGGCCTGGCAAGTATGCTCAAAGAAATTCCAACAACCTATGGAAAATTCGCAATTACCGGAAACCACGAATTCTACGCCGGGCTCGACCGCTTCCTCGATTTTGCCGAGAAAGCCGGTTTTATTGTTTTACAACAAGAGAGTTTGAACGTTTCCGGCTGGCTGAATATTGCCGGTGTCGACGATGTGACCGCAAAGCGCTATGGTCAAACAAAGAATGTATCTGAAAAAGCGCTGCTCGCAAAGCTACCCCCCGGACAATTCACCCTGCTTTTGAAACACAGGCCCTTGGTGGATGAAGAGACTCCGGGTCTTTTTGATTTACAACTTTCAGGACATACTCATAAAGGGCAGATTTTTCCGTTCAGCCTGATTACAATGATCTATTATCCGCACATTGCCGGATTGCGGCACCTTGAGAAAAACTCTCGGCTGTATGTAAGCAGAGGTTCCGGTACATGGGGACCGCCGATCCGTTTCTTGGCTGCTCCCGAGGTGACGCTGATTGAGCTTGTACATGAAGACAAAAATTTTAATTAACCGCAGACGTACGCAGACTTACACAGATATTTTCTGCCTGCGGACCTCGCAGGCAGAAAATGAGTCACCAAGACGGCATTTGGCTATCAAAGCAAAATAAAAGTAGTGGTATTTCCATATCGCGAAGCGATAGCGGTATTTTTACAACCAAGGTCGGTTGGAAAAAAAACGTCTGCGTTTGTCTGCGCAGTCTGCGGTTACTTTTATCGAACGGATCAATGTGGCTGTTTCGGATTTCATGGGAATGTCGCGAGAGGAGAATAATATGAGTGAAACCAGCAAAGAAGTTCTTGTTTTCAGCAAAGAGTTTGGCCGTCACAGTTACGGATCCAGCCACCCCCTGAAAGTTGAGAGGCTGCAGTTAACCATTGATTTGATCGATGCCTATGGACTTTTTGATACTTCTGCAAAGCCCTGGGTAGAAGCTCAAAAGGCTGATGAAAAGGATGTTCAAGCGGTCCATTCTGTTGAATATCTGGAAATACTCCAGCAAGCCAATACCGGGCAGGCGCCCTCACAGGCTTGGAAATTCGGCTTGGGCAGTGGTGACAACCCCGTATTTGCAGGTTTATATGACTGGTCCTTACTGGTAACCGGTGCAACCCTGGAATGCTTTCGCCAGGTAAGGGAAAAGAACAAACAGATTGCCTTCAATATTGCGGGCGGTTTGCACCATGCACTACCTGGTAAGGCTGCCGGATTCTGTTACATCAATGATCCGGCGGTGGGGATAGCCCGGATGATCCGGGATGGTTTGCGGGTGATCTATCTGGACATCGACGTCCATCACGGCGATGGCGTTGAAGCGGTATTTTATAATACGGATCAGGTTTTGACCATTTCCCTTCACCAGCACGGACACACTCTTTTCCCCGGCACCGGCTTTCCTGATGATATGGGCGAAGGACCCGGCTTAGGATACGCGGTCAATGTGCCGCTGGCGCCTGCAACTGATGACGATTTGTATCTTTGGGCCTTTATGGAAGTAGTGCCGCCGCTTGTCCGGGCGTATAAACCCGATGTGCTGGTTACCCAACTGGGAGTAGACACCTTGACGACAGACCCTCTGGCCGCCTTAAATCTGACTACCAATGGCTTTATCAGGCTGGTGCAGGAAATCAAATCGTGGGGGCTTAAATGGGTGGCTCTGGGTGGCGGCGGATACAATGTCATGAATGTGGCCCGGGCCTGGACCATGGCGTGGGCTGTCATGAAAGGGGTCGAAGTTCCCGACGACCTGCCCGCAAATTTTGTCAAAAAATATCGGTCCAGACTGGATCGAAAACTTACGCTTTCAGATGCGCCATATACAACCAACGGTGCCGCTGCCGACCGAGCACAGGAAACGGCCCGATCGGTTGTCGCCAGGATAAAAGAAAATATCTTTCCTTTGGTAGGAATTTAATTAGTTTCCATCCATAAATGGCTATTTTTCCGATGAGCGGCGTTCTCCGCGGGTTTCCGCCCTCGGCGTACAGGCGTACGCCTCAGGCGAAAACCCTTGTGCGGCCTTGCTCATCAAAAAAATATCTCATTTATGACCGGTTCGCTCCCCTCAACCCCGTCCATTAGGACGGGGTTGAGGGGAGCTATATCAAATATGCTTAAAATCCTTGCCGGGCGCGAAGCACTGACGAACGTCAGAACCACCGCCCTTTAGGGCGGTAAGCTTCAATTAGAAACTACATAGTGCTCAGTTATCTGCTTGATATTATAGCTAAACTGCAACAGAGATGAAAAAAACATTAAAGTTTTCAATGTTTAGTGCCGATATGTAAAGTGTAGACATAGACAAGTGTCAATTGAATGCTGAAGGGCAAACCTTCCGAAAGGATGGGGCGCAAAGCTTCCGGTCTAAGTTCCGCAAGGCGGGATAAGACAGCGGGGTTGCCAGGTTGAAAGAATAAAACCCGCTTCCCCTTTTCGGAAGCGGGTTTTTTATTGCAATTTTTACACGCAACAGGAGGGGATGGACATGATCACCGATGCTATAAATAGTCTGCCTATACCACAAGCCCCGGATATCAAGGTAGAACAAGATCTTGAAACCGAAGAGCCGAGAGCTGTCGAAGATTCGGATAAAAGTGGCGATTCTAGTTTTGACGTCAGCAGTCAAGATGTTGCCATGCAATCAGCAGGCATGGATATTTCAGAAGAGAGCGGCGTTGAAACGGAGTCATATAATGCCAAAGGTTATTTAGTAAGCGAGGTGTATTCACGGCACGATACCGGGCAGGCACAAGATTCTATCAATCTTGTTGCATAGATGTTTTGATTTCAGATCTTTTTATGCGAACATGGTAAGTTTTTATGAAAATTTCCAACAATACTAATAATTATATTAGGCAACAGCAGTACGGTCAGTTCAAGCTGCCCGAAAATGGTAAGGGGCCATACGTACATGCTAACGGGCAAAAATTGGATAATACCTTGGAGCAGGAAAACGTCTCTGTTTATATAGAAAACGAAGCCGTTTTTAGCTCAGAAAAAGGGTTGAAGTCTGGTTTTCCGAAACTATTCGATTCCGATGCCGGGGCGAAACTTGAAACTATTAAAGCTAAAAAATCTGAAAAAGTGGGGAAAAGTTACCAGAAATCCGAGGACACCGGGAACGCACAGCCGGTAAACAAACAGGATAGTATTATTAATGAATGGGTATGATCCCGAGACCTTTGAACTTCACAGCGAGCTTATTCCCCGTCCCGCCAGGGCGGGGCTGCAGGGAGATTCCAAAACACTTAGCTGACAGACATGGAACTTAAGGCTGCTGCAGTCAGACTGCTGACAGTCTCAACCAGATCCCTGATTGCGAAAGGCTTGGTAAAGACGGCGTCAAAGTATTTATCTTCAAGTAGCCAGGGTGTCCCGGTGATACCGATAACCGGTGTAAAATATTTTTCGGAATTGCGCACGTACTTAACTACATCGTTACCACCAAGGCCGGGCATACGAATATCCGTTATTACCAAATCAAAACATTCTTCATCAAACTTCTTGATTCCTTCCAATCCATTTGTTGCCATTTCAACATTGAAGCCGTATTTTGATAACGCCATTGTGAGCACAAGTACAATCTGTTCTTCATCATCGATGACTAAGATTTTACCCATGATATTTTCTCCAGTATAATCAAGTTAAGAAATCGCTTTAAAATTTTATAACTAAATGCATATTTGCATTGTTTTAAAATTTTACCCTGCCATTAATCGCCTGTCAACCATATTTTGTATGTTAAGTTAATTATTATACACTATGTTGTATGACGGCAGGCAATATCAGCAACGATTGCAACCTAAAGCTGACGGTCTCATAACAAGTCAAAAAGCGACTCTTTACGAATTCATCAATATTGGAAGGAGCAGGATAAGCATCTTTAGCAAATTATTTGAAGTTTCAGCTATCCTATGTTAAATGATATTGATGGTTGCGTAAAAAAAGAAATCTTGTGTCTCACGCATAGAAGAGATGCAAAATTTCAAGAATGGCAAAAAATGTGCTTTAATTTTAGTATGATCCATAGTTGCTGCATTTTGTTTGCGATCAATTGAGGTGATAAAAAGCAGCCGCAGAGGAGCAAGGTGAGAAAGAAAGTTGAGCATAAAATCAACCAATCTGTTGCAGAGTTGGGAAGATTGGAGTATTACAGAATCGATAAAGTCAGAGAAAAAACACAGGCGATTAGAAAGGTCTTTGATAAAACGATTCTGGATATGGCCAGAGTAGGAACGATTGAACTGCTGAACGGAGATACCACCGGGATGAATCCGTCAGAAATTGGCAACCTCATTCGGTACGGCGACCAGCTGCACGTGTATTTTAAATTTCCGGATGCTGAAACCGAGCCTGAAGTGCAGCAGCCCCAAAAAGCAACAATGGGAGCTGCGAAGCCCGAAAGTGAAGAACCTGAAAGCTCGAAAATAGAGAACATAGAAATCGTGTTACTGGAAATTGAACCTGAAATGTGGCAACATTTTGAAGAATTATGCAAAGTCATAGAAAATAAAGCCCCGGTTCAAATGATCAGGGAAATGATCAGGGATTATATCAAAGGAGGAATGTAAATGCCGAATATTGAATATGATACCCGTACCCCCGATGAAAAGAAGAAGCTGCTGAAAGGGAAGCGTCAGCTTGACAACAATGAAACCGAAAGTGACGGCAAATTTACAAAGGACGACTCGGTTGAGGTTTCTAGCAGGGATGGTTTGCACCGGCACTCAGCTTAAGCTGGTCTTTTTTTATTGATTATTGCCGGTATGTTCCTGAGTAATTTTTCGGCAAATCCGTGTATGCGGCTGTAGTTTTTCAGATGTGCTATCCGTTTGAGGTTCTCCGGGTGGGTGGAGAAGTAATGCCCCCAAAGGCCGGTATTTGCTTCTTTGCTTAATTTTATAAAAAAGTCGGCGCTGCCGCCCACATGTCCATAGGTGCCGTGCAATGCATTGAGGGCAAACTCATCCGCCAGTGTTTCCTGGTTGCGGGAAAACGCCATTTCAGTAACATTAAGAGACTGGGCCAGTAAGTTGCCGGCACTGCTGTCGGGCCCTAACAGCATGGCTGAAATCATTATAAAAACCAAAGCACGGCCGACCCCTTTTAGATGATCCCTGTTCACATAATGTCCCATTTCGTGCGCCAGAATAAAGGCCAATTCATTTTCAGACTCTATTTTTTCTAAAAGTCCTGAAAAAACAACTATATTTCCTCCAGGCAAAGCAACCGCATTGATCCGGGGACTCTCCTGCAGATAGACGGTAAATGTGTACGGAAGCTTGGCGTAGCGCTTCTGGATTACATCTAAGAGCTTTTGTGCTGTTTGGGCTTTTTCAGACGATCTATCCACCGAGGCCATTGAGTTGATAAAGGGACCTGCCAGCTTGCGTTCAAAGGTCATGGGGATGCGTGGCACGATAATGTTTAGGGCCAGGCCCAACAATAAATAGATACCCACAATAATAGCAATTACCCCTGACAAAAGTACGAAAAATTCCCTCAGCGGCGATGTCGGCGTCACATTTACGTTGGTTTCAGGCATTCTGGCCGTATATTTCATGCTATCCTTTTAAATAAATTGCGGTTCCATAGGCAAACGCTTCCAGGCACGCCACGCTTTTTTTGTGTGATTTTCTTCCGATGGTTGAAGTTTCTATACGAACATTTATGATCATGGTTGCATCGGGAGCCATTGTTTTCATACGCAGAAGCGCCTCCCGCCGGGCCCGATCAATCAGGCTTTCGTATGATTTAACGGAACCACCAAAAATATTTCGCAGACCGGCAAGTATGCGTTTAAAGTAGTCAACGGAGATTACGGCACCCCCGTAAACAATTTCAGCATTTTTTACCTTAGCATCATCGATGTCGACATTTTTTATAGTTATTGCCGGCAGGTCAAGGAATTCTCTTTCCCTTTTTTCTATGGAGCGGTAATGCCGTTTTTCAGCCCAGGTCCCGGCAATATAACCAATGGCAATTAAAGTGATAATTATAGTAAGATCATTCATGGCGCTCTCCTTTTACTCAACTCGCACGGCAGTCCCGTAAGCGTACAACTCGGCGGCACCCTGGGCCACGGACGATGTTGAAAAGCGAATATTGACGATGGCGTTTGCCCCTAATTGCCGCGCCTGATCTATCATGCGGTCAACAGCCTGCCGGCGTGAGTCGGTTAAAAGTTCGGTATATCCTTTCAGTTCACCGCCAACGATGTTTTTTAAACTGGCCATAAAATCCCGGCCGATATGTTTGGCTCTGATGGTGCTGCCCGATACTAAACCGAAATGCTCTACGATTTTTTTGCCCGGGATCGATTCGATATTTGTAAGGATCAAGGCCCCGTCGGCAGTCCTTGTCTTTTTTTTCTGATCAGACGCCTCCGGGGAGCTGTCCATGATAATGGTCTTGTCTGTTTGTGCAAAGCTGGTGCCGCATTTAATACATTCGGCTGATTCCTCCTGTTCATACCCACAACTGGGACATGTCGTGGTATCCGATGCGCGCGACATGGACTCTGCGGCTGCATCCGCCGCTTCCGGCCGCGCGGTGCTTGCAACGGCTTCAAGAGTCAGTATTGCTCCGGCCTTTTCAAATGCTTTTTTAAATTTCAAGGCGGTTGCATTATCCACGTCCTTTTTGATCGTAACAGGTTCTTTGGTAAAAAACCGTACAATTTGGGTTTCATCGATTTTTAGCAAGGCGGCTATATTTTTTTTAACCTTTTCGATGTTTTCCCCTTCCATAATACTTCCATCAAAGACAAGATTATAACGTTTGGACATGATAGACACCTCCTTAGCGAGAGTCATGGAATAATGACAAGTGACAAATGATTGATGCTCAGGTTATCCCCAAAGGCCTTAAAAGACGCATTGCTATCTCATTTTCAATCCATTGCTTATCATTTTTTTGCATACCTTTTTGAAAGATATCGCTAATCGCCTCAGCATGATATCTGGCGGTATTGAAACCTTTGGTTGTGGCTTTAATGACCGGGTCCCAGTTGCTCGTATGCGTAAATTCTTGAAAGGCATCGATAATTTCGGGAAACAGTTCTTTTGTTAAGCCTTCGAGAAAAGCAACATAAAATGCCAGGGAAGCGGTCTTGCGTTTTCTGATGATATAATGAAGTGTTCCGTGTTCGCCGGTATCTGCAAGCAGGTCTTTGACGGTTCGGGCCAGGAGTTCCATGGGAGTGTGAGGGAAGGCGGCAACAATTTCTCGCCAAATGCGGCGGTCAAAAACAGTATCCTGCAGTTCGCCCAGTTCATGATAAATGTATGTTCCGGTTTCAGCCGCAACGATTGCAGCAAGGCTGCGGTGTAATTCCTTCGGGCTGTGTTCTTGCAGTCCGCAGTTTTCCAGGGCGAACTTTAAAGCGAATCGTCCTGATTTTTTTATGTAGAATATCCGGTCCCACAAGTAAAGCCTGGCCGATTCCTGCCGAACCAGGATACAATCATCCTGCAGAAGTGCCGGTAAAGTCAACAGGTCCCGGGCGAGTTCGCGGCCGAGAGTATAGACCGGGTATCCATTGATTTTTTCTTTGTTCTCAACAACGGCAAGAAAGAAGGTGGGCTTAAGCCTTTGGGCATATCCGGCACCATAGAAGAAACCGTGGGGTTCCAGCACGGCATTAATACCAATAGTATCGAACGGATCGTATTTGCTGCCCATGATTGTTATGGCATTGAAACCCTTTTCGGCCAGTTCTTCCCACTTTTGCTCTTTAGCCCCAATCCATTCAAGAACCTCGGCAGAATCCTTTTCAATCCACGGATCAAGCCCGTTTTCCCACTTGTACAGATCCCTGAGGCGCAGGGCTAAGCCGCAGATGGAATATAAGCCGGCATGCTGCGAATCGGCAATGTTGCAGTTTAAAAGAACCTGATCTGTTATAGTTTCAATTGCGATCATGATGCGCCACCTCAATATATTTAATATTATTACTCTCTTTGAAAATTACAAGAAATAAATTGTTCTAAATCTCAATACGTTAAGATGTTTAGGGCTTGACCTGCAACTGGAGGGTTCAATAATCTGTTGACCTGGCACTAAAATCTGATTATTTTCTGTAATATGAAAAACAGAACTTTCAAAGTGGGGCGCAATGCTCCCTGCCCTTGCGACAGCGGGCGCAAATATAAGAAATGCTGCCTGGGCAAAATTGATCTGGAGCCTGCCGAACTGAAGAGATTGTATGCTAAAAAATACAAGATTCGACTAAAAGATCCGGCGGATATCAAAGGCATTCGCAGTGCCGGGCAGCTGGTCCTGGAAACCATCGATATGGTAGAAGCCAAAATCCGGCCCGGGATGACCACGAATGAGATTAACACCCTGGTTCATAAATTTACCCTTAAAAACGGTGCCATCCCTGCTCCTTTGAATTATCGGGGTTTTCCAAAGAGTGTGTGTGTTTCCGTGAATGAGGTGATTTGTCACGGCATTCCCGGAGAGCGAATTTTAAAAGACGGAGATATTGTGAATGTAGACGTAACTCCGATCTTGAACGGTTATTACGCCGATGCCAACAAAACATTCTTTGTGGGAACGCCCGGATCTAAGGCCCAAAAGATCGTGGAGGTGGCCCGTGAGAGTCTCAAGCGCAGCATATCGGTGATAAAGCCCGGAAACACAATTGGAGACATCGGGTGGTCTATTCAAGAGTATGCTGAAGGCCAGGGATGTTCGGTGGTCAGGGAGTTTGTGGGCCACGGAGTGGGGTTTGATTTTCATGAAGCGCCCCAGATTCCTCATTTCGGAAGCCGGGGCGAGGGCGTTACCCTGGTTCCGGGCATGGTTTTTACCATTGAACCGATGATCAATCTGGGAGCACGACACCTCACTATTCTGGAAGATAAGTGGACGGCCGTCACCAAGGATGGATCGCTTTCGGCCCAGTTTGAGCAGACGATTCTGGTCACCGACCAGGGTTTTGAGAGTCTGACCCCCTATGACTTATAAATTAAAGTGTAACCTCAATTGAGCGCTAAGTCGTTTTGCATCGATGCTGTCCTGTTTGATTTTGACGGCACCCTGACAAAACCCGGTGCCCTTGATTTTTCCCTGCTGAGGCAAACCATCGGATGTCCCCCTGGCACTCCTATTTTGGAATTCATAGAAAACCGGCCGACTGCCGGGCAGCGAGCCGAAGCTATGGCCCTAACGGAACGCCTTGAAAGTTTTGCTGCTGCAAACTCGGAGCCTAATGAAGGGGCTGAAGAATTGATTCAATACCTGCATTCCAAGGGCATTGCTCTTGGAATTATCAGCCGCAACAGCCTTGGTTCCATCAAACGGACTCTGCAAAATTTTGCAACCGTCAGCATTTCCGACTTTGATCTGGTCATTACCCGGGATACACCCGTCAAACCCAAACCGCATCCTGACGGTGTTTTCATGGCCGCGCGAAGGTTGAAAGTTGATGTCAGCCGGCTTCTGCTGGTGGGAGATTTTGTCTTTGATATCCAGGCCGGTCAAGCTGCAGGCAGTATGACGGTCTTTCTCGATAACGGGCTAACCCCCGGACCCTGCAAAATTACCAGTGACTTTAGAATCTCTTGCCTGCCGGAGCTTAAAAAAATTGTCCGATTGTTTTAGACACTGCGGAAATTGCGCTACAGTTGTGGCAATATACGTTCAATATGATTGCGGATCATAGCGAATATCCGCTGGAAATCTTCGTACGAACCTCCCATGGGGTCCGCGATGGAGCTCTTCCGGGTTTCTTTTCCGGGCCAGGCGCCTAAAAGAAAAACCTTCTCACGGTACCAGGGAAAAAAAGTCTGCACGAATTTTTTGTGAACCGGTTCCATACAAAAAATCAAATCGGCCTCTTGCAACTCATCGCCAACCAGCGACCGCGACCGGTGAGATGCAATATCACAACCGTGCTCCTCACAGGCCGCCTGGGCGTATTCCTCGGGCGGAAAGCTATCCAGTCCGTGAGTACCCATGGATGAGACATGCAGGTCTTGGCGTCCCATCTCCTGCCACTTGTGGCGCAGAAATCCTTCTGCCATGGGACTACGGCAGATATTACCCGTACATACAAAAATAACGTTTAGCATATCGCACCTTTGATGGATGGAAACTATTTAACCTTAATTGAGCGTAAACGCTCAACTGGGTGTCCGTTGTCCTCTGTCCGTCGTCCGTTGCAATAAGAAGCGAGATTATATTTCAACAATAGATGAAACACAAAAAGAGGCCCTAAGAACCTGTAAAACCACTGCAGACGGACAACTGACAACAGACGCCTAATCGAGTTTTGGCTCGATTAGGATTTA
>JAQYVG010000380.1 GCA_030145595.1 Desulfobacterales bacterium
GGAGGAAGTCGGGGATCACAGCACGCATTGGCAAGGAGCACCCCAAAAAGGCTCGACCCCCACACATGTGCGTGTACCCATCTACAGGGGGAGCGATCCTTGGGGAAACATGGAGGTGTCTTTCCGGCCGATCAATCCCAAGGGCATTGCCGGGATTTGGGAGAATACTCTAGTCAGGCTGATCGGGTTCTTCATTCTGGCAGGCTCTATTATTTACAAGTTTTTTTTGCAAAGAATACGACGGCACATCGATCCTTCCTCCGTCATTCCGCAGCGGGTCGAGACCGCACTGGACACAATGACGGAGGGCATCGTCCTCATGGATAAGAACGAGCGTATTGTCCTTGCCAATGCCGCCTTTGCGGAGAAAATCGGCCAGCCCGCCTCGTCGCTGTTGGGGCGCAAGGCCTCGCAGTTGAAATGGACCCTGCCGAAATCCGAAAAGGCGGTCAAGGATTTCCCCTGGCTTGAATCCTTGCGCGGAGAGCAAGACGTGCCTGGTGTCAGACTGGGCCTGCCCACCTCATCCGGCGTCCGGCGGACGTTCATGGTCAATGGCGCTCCCATTCTTGACCGCTCGGGGAAGTGCCGGGGGGTAATGGCAACGTTCAATGATGTGACCCTGGTGGAAGAGCAAAGCGAACGTATTCAGGAAATGCTGGAAGAATTGGAAAAATCCCGCGATAGGGTGCGCCGTCAGAACCAGGAGCTGCTAAGGGCCGCCGTTAGAAGCAGGAGCTAAAGATTCTTGCCACGCGAGATTACTCACAGACTGCCTGAACCGGTGCGCTTTCTTTGAAAGGTTTGAGATCGACTTAAGTGCAGCCACTGGTACGCAGGAAAGCAATAAGGGAAGTTCCAATGAAAGTTATGGTTGCTGATGGTTGCGCAAAATGGTAATATCATTTCTAAAAGAACTTGATCGATAGGAGTATCAAATGCGACTGAAGGGGAAACGGATATACATTGCAGATGATGACGAAAATGTACTTTACGTGATCACTGCCATGCTGGAGCGCGAAGGGGCAAAAGTTGTTGCAGGAATCAATGGGAGAAAGATGTTTACGGCAGTCTCTTTCGGAGAACCGGATTGTATTATTACGGATCTTTATATGCCGCTTACGGATGGCTTCGATGCCATTGGGGCCATCAAAGAAGTTTTACCGGTAGACTGCCCCATTCTTGTGCTTACAGGTTACCCCACGGAAGAGAATATTGCCCGCGCTTTGGAGTTGGGTGCTACAGAATGTCTTGCCAAACCTCTCAAACCAGATGAACTAATAGATACTGTGGTCAGGCTTATTGACGATTCTTCCTGCTAAGCGTTCACAGGTTCGAGATTACTTTTTCTTTTCATTCACCATTCGATGTTCGATGTTCATCCGTTCTTTTTCTTTCATTCAATATTCGATCCGCCGAAGGCGGACAAGTGCTTGCTCGCCTCTGGCGAGTTGGACGTTCGATGTTCGATGTTCATCTTTTCCCGCCCCTGAACGGTTACCTTGTCTCTATTCCTTCAATGCTCAGTCCGTGCCCCGGGACACCCTGTGCACGTGCCAGTTCGGAAAGCGCAATGTTATATTCTATGATCGCGCTGATATTGTTTTGTCCGGCACCGTCACCACAAAGGAGGATAGTAGCTGCATCCGTATAAAAATAAAGGGAAGTGCCAATGAAAGTTCTAGTCGCCGATGACGACATAATCGTTCGTAAACTTTTGAATAAATTACTTTCTTCTTGGGGGTATCAGGTCGTTCTTGCGGCAGATGGGGACGAGGCCTGGAAAGTATTGAACGATTCAGACCCGCCTCAAATTGCTGTTTTGGACTGGGTTATGTCGGGTAAAACAGGAATTGAGCTTTGTGCTGAATGCCAAAAGGCAGGGTTGCCTGTTTACAGGATATTATTAACGGCCAAGGAAAAAGATGAAGAAATGATGTATGCGCTGGATCAGGGTGCGCATGATTTTAAAAGTAAACCTATAAAGCCTGAAATCCTGAAAAGCCGTTTGGCGGTAGGGAAACGGCTGGTAGAGGCGATACAAGATACGATGCGTGCCGAACGACTGGCGGCCGTCGGTTCGCTGGTTGCGGGTGTTGCTCACCATTTCAATAATCTTAACTTGCCGGTTCTCATGTATGCCTCCAGCATTCTAAAAAAGACCGACCTTGATACGAAAACACGAAAAAAAGTTGAAAAAATTGAAAAAGCAGCTATAGAGGCCGGAGACCTGACGGAAAAGCTCATGTCCATTGCCAGTAATAAACATCAGAAAAAGGAATTGGCAGATTTAAATCATCTGACAAACGACGCCATTGAAATTAACTCCATCACTTTTGATAAAGACGAGATTTCCGTTCGGACAGATTTAAAATCGATACCAAAAGTCTTGATAGACATAAATGATATTCGCCATGTTGTAGTGAATCTGCTGGGAAATGCTTGTCATGCCCTTATCGCAAGTCCTGAAAAAAAGATTATTATAAAGACAGGCATGGAAAATAATCAGCTCTACCTGCAAGTCACAGATACCGGATGTGGAATTGCTGCAAATAAACTGCAAAAAATATTCTCTCCGTTTTATTCGGAAAAGGGTGAATTTGCCGAACCGGAGTCACCTTTTTATAAAGTGAAGGGTGTAGGGATTGGATTATATGCATCAAAAAATATCGCCACTGACCATGGCGGCGATATTACGGTGAAAAGTCAGGTCGGCCACGGATCTACATTTACACTATGGCTGCCGGTTGCACAGGAATTTGACTATTTAGTTACTTGATTGTAAAATCTTTTTTCATTGCTGCTAAGATACCAAAGCAGCCACGGGTGAACAGTCATCAGTGAGAAGTGATCCGTAAGGAAAAAC
>JAQYVG010000381.1:0-249 GCA_030145595.1 Desulfobacterales bacterium
ATTTTCAAGTTTGATCGCTAACCTATCTTTAAAATGGTTTTAAAAAGATCTCATGGATTTGCTTAGATCGAGATATTTGAATTTCGAAGTAATTTTTTCCTCCAGCATTACACGTAGAAACAACTCCAGACAACAACGTCCTGTTTATTTATCACTTTTGAACGCTTTGGTTTAAAAAGCAATTCTTTTTACGTTCCCATTTCTTTTATCAAGCTTAAATTCAAATTATGCCGCGTCCACCACTTAGTT
>JAQYVG010000381.1:259-2861 GCA_030145595.1 Desulfobacterales bacterium
GAGGCACTTTAAGCGGGGGTGAGCAGCAGATGCTGGCCATCGGCCGCGGGCTCATGTCACGTCCGGAGCTGCTGCTGTTGGACGAGCCGTCGCTGGGCCTGGCACCCAAACTGGTCGAGAGGATCTTTGAGACGATTCTGGAAATCAACAAAAAAGGCGTGACCATTTTTTTGGTGGAACAGAACGCCCACATGGCCCTGAGCATTTCAGACACCGGTTACGTTATGGAGACCGGCCGCATCGTTTTAACCGACAAAGCGTCTGCACTACTGCAAAACGAGAAGGTCAAAAAGGCTTACCTGGGTGAATAAGTGATCTGAGGAAATCTCTTGGGTTTTGCGCTTTTACGAGACTCTCCCCGATGAGAAAATTCCAGATGCCCGCATTTAGATTTTTTTCAATATCCGTACGTGCGTGTATGCCGCTGGCAGCCACGGCGATTTGATAGGGCTCAAAAAGAGATTTTAGACTAATGGCGGTCTCAATATCGGTTTCAAAAGAACGCAGGTTGCGGTTATTGATTCCGATCAGCCTGGCGCCGGATCCGGTGGCTGTTTCAAGGTCCTTTTCCGTATGGATTTCAACCAGAGCGTCCAATTTGAGTTCATCGCAGATATCAAGGTAGTCCTTCAGTTGCTTGGGTTCGAGAATACGGACAATCAGCAAAACAGCATCTGCGCCCATTACACAAGATTCGTAAAGCTGGTAGGCGGAAATCATAAAATCTTTACGAAGTACCGGAAGGGTTGTGGTTTCACGTGCGCTTTTTAAATCCTGGCTGCTGCCTTGAAAAAAAAGCTGGTCCGTTAGAACGGAAAGCGCTGCTGCTCCGCCCTTTTCATATTCGGATGCATATGCTACAGGGTCCAGATTTTGGCAGATAACACCCTTGGAAGGCGAGGCCCGTTTGATTTCGGCAATGACGTTGACCCCCGTTGCACCGGGATGCTCAAGTCTTTTCAAAAATGAACGCCTTGTGCGAGGCATCAGCGCCTGCTCGCGAATTTGCGATTCCGGCAGGCGCTTTTGAGCCTCTGCAACATCCTGCTTTTTATGTTCCACAATTTTACTTAAGATATCTCTCATAATCTTTCATGTCACAACGAATAACGAGTAACAAATAACAAACAACTTTTATTAGCTGTTTTCCTGGGTGAATGTAACCAGCGCCTCTAACTTTGCCAGAGCGGCGCCTTGATCAATCGATTCTGCGGCCAGGTGGATTCCTTCCTGGAATTCGGCTGCTTTTTCTGCCGCCACAAGGGCAGCGGCCGTATTGAGCAGGACAACATCACGCCGGGGTCCTTTTTCTCCTTTTAGGATAGCCTTCGTTATTTCAGCGTTTTCTTCCGGGCTTCCGCCGGCTAAATCGTTTGAATCCGCAAGGACTCCGAAAAATTGTTCCGGATTAATATCATAGGTGCGGATCAGGCCGTCTTTGAGTTCGGAGACGCGGGTGGGTGCGCAGACAGAAATTTCGTCCAGACCGTCATGGCCGTGGACCACAAAAGCTCTTTTGGCGCCCAGAAGCTGCAGGGCCTGGGCAAACATTTCCGTTAACTCAGGAGCGTATACGCCCAGAAGCTGGCAATTGGCGGCTGCCGGGTTTGTAAGCGGTCCCAGCATATTGAAAATGCTGCGCAGCCCCACCTCTTGTCTGGCTTTGGCGGCATGTCGCATGGCGCCGTGAAAAAGTGGTGCAAACAGAAAGCCGATACCGATTTCATGCACAGCCTCTTCCACGATTTCCGGCTGGGTATCCAGTTTTACACCCAAAACTTCGAGCAGATCGGCACTGCCGCAGCGGCTCGATACCGAACGATTGCCATGCTTGGCGACCGTAAGACCGCAACCCGCCACCACCAGGGCTGTGGTGGTGGATATATTGAATGTATGGGCTCCATCACCGCCGGTTCCGCAAGTATCCACGATGGTCGACGCGGCAGCCTGAATGCGCACGGCTTTGCGACGCATGGCGCGCGCCGCACCGGCCAGTTCCTCAAAGGTTTCTCCTTTGGTGGCCAGGGCAGCCATCAGTGCCCCGATCTGGGCGTCGGTTACATTGCCGGAAAAAATTTCAGTTATCATTTGCGCCATTTCGTCTGCGCTTAAATTGTTTCCCCGGACGATTTTGTTGAGATTTTCCCGAAACATTCTATTTTCCTCCCTTATTGTCACTTGCTTGCCCCGTGAAATTCACGTAGTGACAGCGCAGCGCATTTCACCGGGGTCATTGGTCATTTGCCATTGGAGTGCTACGCTTGAGGAGCACTGCGTTTGAGGAGCGGCCTGGCGGCCTTGAGGGGCATTAATAAAAAGATTTTTCCCCCCTTAAGCGAAGCGATCCTAAAGCGTAGCGCTCTTCAAGCATAGCGCTCTTTTATATCCCCCTTCTTTGTGCCTTAGTGGCAAAATATTTTTTTTACTCATGTTTGTGTGCTGTTTATAAAATTTCTGAGAAGCCGTTTTCCGACCCGTGTCATGATCGATTCCGGGTGAAACTGGATCCCTTCGGTTGGATGCCATAGGTGCCGGATTCCCATGATTTCGCCGTCATCGGCTTCGGAGCTGATTTCGAGGCATTCAGGGAAATTGTCCTTTG
>JAQYVG010000382.1 GCA_030145595.1 Desulfobacterales bacterium
TGCGGCCTTGACCAGGACAAAAATTGCTCATTTCTGAATTGGACACCCATCGTGTTCATTTTGGATTCGTGGATGGAGACTAGTAATGATTTCATGAGCCTTGGGTCCACAGTTGAAAACAAGGTCGAAAGCAGATAAATTGGGGATGAAACTCCCCCAGAGTTGTGGATAGATTAACGCCGGCAGCTTAAAATATTTAGGCTCGATTTGCGCGTCCCGGAATAGATCCGGATTAAGATATTTTTGAGCCGGGCTCTGGGCCAGATAACAGGATGCTCCCAGAACGCGGCATATGTCGATAAGCAGTTGATTGCCACGTGTTTGAACCCCTAACTCCGACAGCAAGACAACCTTGGTGTCTATATTTAAACATTTTATCAGATAGCGGATAATCTCTAAGTTCAAGTCGATAAGTTTTTCAAATTTTTTTGAAAACAATGTTATAATAAAGTTTATATGGTCCGCGAAATAGGGAGCGTTAGCATAGGCATTTTTCAGACTAGCCAGATGTTTGCGCTCCCAATGGCCTTCATGATAAATCCTGACCGCATTCATGTTTTGAAGTCCCAGCCCTTTCTTTTTGACCGGTATCGTCATCCATAAGGTGCCCTGGTCATTTTTGAAACGATTTCTGGTTATCCAGGTGGTCCCCCGGGGGAATTGAACCTCGTCCAAAAGGACCAAAACGTCGGCAAGATGAGCTTTGTAAAAAAAACCCGGAAAAGGAGCAAAATACGGCTGATTGGCGGATACGATCATAACTTAACACCTAAACGGATGAATTCGTGACTTTTTACGAATTCATCCAAATTGTCCAGTGTATATTACATCCGTTTTTGACAATGGAGGCAATATGGCCGTCGAAAAACGCGTGTTCGACCTGCCACGACTTCCCATCATAGTTGACGACCAGATTGTCATCGTCGACTACCTGCGCAATGCGGCATTTTGACAGATCCCGAATGCCGATGCCGACAGCTTTCAGCACGCATTCTTTTGACGTCCAGTAGCGAAAAAAAAGGGTGAATCGATCCGTATCGGCAAGGCCCCATTCGCTGTCATCGACCGTCTTTTTCAATAGCGCTTCCGAGCAGGGCCTGATTTTCTCGATATCGATCCCGATTCTGCCAGCTGCCACAACACCACCGACATATTGGGGCTTATGCGTCACCGACCAGTAATGTCCATTAAAAGGTAATGGCGCACCCTTTTCATCCTTTTGTAGCTCAATTAAAGTGATGCCGCTTTTTTGGGCTGATATTTCAAGCGCCCGCCTGGCATGGCGGCTTAAACCAGCTACCTTCTCCCTGCCGGTCAGCTGCCGGTCTTTTTCAGGCACCGCGAGTATGACCGGATAGATGACTCGATTGTTGATTGTTGATTGTTGATTGTTGATTGAATCCATATTCACTCGAATTGAGTACTAATGCTCCAAAATAAAGTTTGCGTAAAAGGCTAACATACAGTTTTTTTAGATAATTATGAAAACAAAAATAACAAACTAAATTTCGTGTTTTCGTACTTTCGTGCTTTCGTGATAAATATATTCTTTAAGGTTTCGATTTCTTAGAGTTGCGTGTTGTGCTCTGCATCTCGTGCTTTATCTTCAAGGCCTCTTTGTATACGCTGTTTTTAGAGACGCCGTAATTTTTTGCGATTGTTTTTGCCAGAGCGGACAGGCTGCCTTCCGTGGTTTCAAGCGTATTGATTATTTCGCTTCGAATCGTATCCAGAGAGACATCCGGGGTTTCTTGTCGCCCTGTAACGATTAAGGTACATTCGCCTTTTACAGTTGCGCGCTCCTGCAGGAGACTGTGTATTTCAGACATATTTCCCCTGATAAATTCTTCGTGCAGCTTGGTCATCTCGCGGCACAGAACACCATAACGGTCACCCATAGTCGAAATTATTTCCTGTAAAAAGGTCATAATACGACGGGGAGATTCATAAAAGATGATGGTGCGGGGCACATGGGCAAGTTCTGCTAACTGTTTAAGACGTTTGGCTTTTTTCTTGGCCGCAAACCCGATAAAGACAAAGGAGTCGGTCGGCAGCCCGGCAACACTGAGTGCGCTTACGGCCGCCGAAACACCCGGTATGGGGACTACGTTTATGCCGTTTGCAATGGCGTCATTTACCAACCGGTAGCCGGGATCAGACACGGACGGAGTTCCGGCGTTGGATACCAGGGCCACCGCAGATCCTGCCTTAAGTCGATTAAGGAGCTCCGGGGTGCGTTCGGTCTCATTGTGTTCATGATAAGCGATAAGGTGTCCCTTGACCTTGTGACGGGCCAGTAATTTGCCGGTATGTCGGGTATCTTCTGCTGCGATAAGATCGACCCGGCCAAGGACATTAAGAGCCCTTAGGGTAATATCGCCCATATTCCCGATGGGAGTGGCAACAACGTAAAGAGCACCTGTTTTGAAAATGTCTTTCGAATCATCCATAGGCAAGTTCAAAGGCATTTTTGATTAGTTCTATCCGCGGGTTGTCTTGTGATGAACTGATGGCCACAACATCAAACCTTGCTTTGACCTTATTCTGCTTTGTGGTTTTCAAATAGTATAGGGCCACCATGGATATTTTTCTTTGTTTTTTGGGAGTTACGGCCCACTTAGGACTGCCGTAACCACCGGATCTTCTTGCTTTGACTTCTACAAATACAAGCGTTTTTTTATCTTTGGCAATGATATCGATTTCACCTAATTGATTACGGTAATTCTGCTCCAAAATCTTATAGCCGTTTCTTTTTAAGTGCCTGACGGCGATGGATTCGCTTTCTTTGCCGTATTGTTGTCGTTTATTTGGCATTACAAAACTTTAGGTTATAATGTGAGTGCAACTCATATCTGGTTTTC
>JAQYVG010000383.1 GCA_030145595.1 Desulfobacterales bacterium
GAGGCCATACATTTTGTATGCCGAGTGTCTGAAAAAATACTACAACGCAGTAGATGGGACTTTTTACGACGCCATCAAAATTTGTTCGCCAGTATAATGCCCAAAATCAGCCACAGGGGAAATGAAACAACCAAAACAAAGATCAGTCCGCGGAAACGCTCCAGCTGTCTAGAAAGGGAATGCTTGCTTAAGGCCCGGGCGAGAATTGTTCCCAGAGCATTAAGCTCGACCGGTTTGGGGATAAAATCATAAGCCCCTTTTTTGATGGCGGTAACCGCCGATTCGATGGTTCCAAAACCGGACAATACCATTACGACGGCACGGTGATCTATTGACTTTATGGCCTCTAAAACCTCCATGCCGCCCATATCCGGCATTTTCAAATCCAGAATCACCAGCTTGAAGTCATCCTGTTCAAACCGGGCCAGTCCTTCACGACCGCCATAGGCCGCCGCAGCTTTATAGCCTAATTTAACAAGGTATTCTACCAGCATGTCCGCCAGTTGCCGGTCATCATCCACCACCAGAATGCGGGCGTTATTTTCTTTTTTCAGTGTCACTTATGAACCTACGGCTTGCTGCAAATTTTCCATTTTTTCCAGAGCGCTGATGATGGATCGTGTCAGGTGTTCTACCCGCTTTAAGACATGTTGGCTTAAGGTATTTACTCTCAGATCCTTGCAGAGCACCAGAGTGCCAAAATTTTTGTTACCGTTAATCAGCAGCGGCAGTTCGAGCTTCATAAGGCAATGGCTCCAGGTGCCGTTTTCCCTGACAAATGAGGGGTTAGCCCATTCCAGTTCAGGGGGGCTGTTTCGCATACAGATACCGGACATAATGGAATGGATTTCCCGACTATCCGATCCATTTTGCTTTCCAGGCATTTCTATCGGGTTTTCTGAGGCAGCGTTAGCGTTATGGCCGTTGAGACGCAGGGCGGCCATATCAAATTCGAGCATCAGAACGCTGCGGATGATATGTTGCCACAGCTCATCCATATTTTTGGAATTACTCGTATCAGCCTGCAATCCTATAAAGTATCGCCTCTCACGGCTTAACCCCATTTCATCCGAGATGTCCCCGGCCCAGCGCTTGATCCACTCCCCACTCAAGTAGTTTAAATAACCGAGCTTGCGGATGCCGAGAATCGTGACAGCCCCCACTATCAGCAAAAGCAGGGCCGCTCGTTCGTTCCGGGCATGGATCATAACCAGGGAAATTCCCCCCATCCCAACGGTTATGCCGTATAGCAGCAGGACCGCCCGCCGGTGCGAATAGCCAAGTTTCAAAAGCATATGATGAATATGTTCTTTGTCGGGGCGAAAGAGTCGGCGGCCGAAGATAAAACGGCGAACGGCGCTCCAGACTGTATCGATGAGCGGAAGGCCCAGCGCAATGACGGGGATCAGCAGGGTGGCGGCGGCCTGACTCTTGACCGATCCCAGAATACTCAGGGTGGCCAGCAGATATCCCAAGAAATAGCTGCCGCTGTCTCCCAAGAATATAGAGGCCGGATTGAAATTGTACCTCAAAAATCCCAGAATGGCTCCTGAAAGGCCGGCCAGCGCTACAGCCACCAGCAGTTGTTCAGACAGCACACAAAGGATCAGCAGGACTATGCACACAAAAATGCTCACCCCGGCGGCCAGACCGTCAAGGCCGTCGATCAGGTTGATGCCGTTGGTTACCAGCAGGATCCACAACAGGGTGCAGGGTAAGGATAACCAGCCCAAAATCCAAAACGGCATGCCGGGAAGTCCTACAGCGTCGATGCGCACACCGCCCAAGTAGGCAATCAGGGCTGCAACGATTTGAATCCCCAGCTTCAACTCGGGTCTTATTCTACGGGTGTCATCCCACAAGCCCAGGCCGAAGACGACGCCGGCGCCTGCGACCAGATAGATCATCCGTTGTTCATGGATTAACAACTCCAGGATCCTTGTCCGGTAAAAGATAAGCGGAATAAATGCGCAATAGAAAGAAATGTAGATGGCCACACCGCCAACACGAGGTATGGGCTTGGAGTGGACCTTTCTGACTGTCGGGATATCAACCAGACCGCATTTTACCGCTGTTCTAGCCACCATGGGTGTTATAATCAGGGCAATTATGAGTGACAGGGAGAAAATGGCAATAATTGAGGTCATAATACAATCACTCCGTGTTTCCATTGACTGCAAAGAGAAAGTTTGTTTTTAAAAATTTTCTTGTCTTGAGGCAAAAGGGACTGTCTGTGAGTAATCTTCCAGTGACCGTGTAACCTGCCATTTCCACAAGGCTGGTCCAGAATTTTATCATTTCATTATAAATCAACTTTCGCTTTAAAGTTTTGGCTCTTTGCTCTTTATGCACCGCTTGCGGCCCTTTTGCGTTAGCGTTCACATTGATACCCGCGTCCTCAGGTTTGAGATTTGAGGCGGCAAGCAACCGCCGCTTTTTATCGACACCGTACCTGTCTATTTTTACATTCATGCCGGATGTCATTACACGCAGAAGAAAGTAGGCCCTGGGAAGATGATACGTGGAAGTTACCAGGATGACGGATTTAAACTTGTGCTTTTGTAAAATTTGTCTTGTGGTCAAAGCATCTTCAAAAGTAGTATTGCTTCTTCCGCTGATAAGCGGCTTTACTGAAGCCGGCAGATCGTTGTACTTTATTAAACAAAGCTTTAAACTCTCTTTGCTGATTCCTGCGACCGTAAAATTAGGAGCATATCCTTTTTCTGCCAGCTGCAAACCGGCTGCAATACGTTCATTTTCTGAGGGAAAGACGACAATGAGATCTGCTTTTTCAATGATAGGATTCTCAGGCCCAACAGTTAGAAAGTAGGCTGTCTGTACAATAAT
>JAQYVG010000384.1 GCA_030145595.1 Desulfobacterales bacterium
TGTTATTCCGAGGATTATTTTTTGAGCATAACGCAGAGATTGGGCAAAAAGACCATTTATGGACGGACACTAGTTAAAGGTTAACAAAGAAAAAGCAACCCTGAACCTGGGGACGCCTGCGAAAGGTAACTCGATTCGGCTGAGCTCGTCGCAGGCTGAACGGGGAAATCTGAACCTTTGAACATTTATATTTACTGAACTCTTGATTTAATCACATACGAAACAATAATCTTGTCTTTTGATGCTGATAAAATTTTTAAGGATGCGGGATTGAGGACCGGGTTAATCATCATGCTTCCGGATTGTTGCAGGTTATCAAGCGGTATCTTGGCCGTATAGATGGTGGAGATATTTTCCAAAATTCGATTACCGCCGATGACTTCGATTGTTGCAGGGTCGAGCTTAATTGCGGAAAGGATCAAGTGCTCCGGCAATTTACCAACCCAGTCTACTTGCAGGGGCAATTCTTTTTTGATAGTTAGCTCCAGGGTCGCCTCAACCACCGACGGGCTGACCTTTTTTAGAAAGATGCCCGGCGGAAGGGTAATGTTTTCCCTAGTGATGGAAAATGTATTAAGACCGGCAACAGCTTTGTCCAAATCCAGCCGTACCTGAATCTGTTCCGGTCGAATCGATTTTATCAGGGTGCTTGATCCTCCCAATTGAAGACTGATGGAATTAACGGAGGTCTCGACTATTTCGATTTTGGGATCACTTTTAGTGTATTCCACTGGTATTTCAAGGGTCATCAAGGTATCCAGACCCCTTGAAAAACTGAACCACACGGTTGTTATTAAGATAACAGAAACAAAAGCGGCGATGCCGATCTCTAATTTTTCTTTTCTTAAGTAATTTTGATCTTCTTCGGATAAGCCGGCATGTTTCCGTAATGTTTTAACAAGCTCATCATCAGTTTCAATGTCGATGATATTGGAATCTTTAGCCGCCACCACTTTTCCGGTTTCTTCGGATACGACTATAATCAAAGCATCGGTAGCCTCGGCCAATCCGAGGGCCGCCCGGTGGCGCGTGCCGTAATGTGCAGGCAGGTCGTTGCGGTATGATAAAGGCAGGACAACCCCGACTTCGGCAATCCGATCCCCCTGGATTATGGCGGCGCCGTCATGAACAGGATTATCATGCCAGAAGATACTTGTAATCATTTCTTTGGAGATCAATCCGTTCCATTGGATGCCGCTTTGGACAAAGTCCTGCAGGTCCTCCATGGCAGGAAATACCATCAAAGCGCCGATTTGTTGGCGCGATAGTGCCTGAATACTATCTATGATGACTTTTATGGGCGTGTGAACAGTTTTATGGGGGAAGCTCCATAGAATGGCTTTCAAATTTTTGGCCTGCAGGACGCTGCGGATTTCATTTCTGAAAACAATGATGATAATAAGCGTTGCAACCGCCGTAATTCCCTGCAGGGCCCAACTGGTTAAAATCAATCCCAAAAATACAGCGATGCGTTGAAAGAACCAGAGGATCACAAGGCCGGCTATCACCCGGAAGACATAGGTTCCTCTGAAAAGCACGTAAAGCCGAAACAGAATATAACTCAACAGCAGGATGTCAACTATATCCTGCAAGTGCATGGTTGCAAAGGAAGACAAAAGCATATCCATCGTCTATTAATCCGTGATGCTAAACCTTAAAATTCGAAGCAGATTTCCTTTTTGATCACTAATCTCCACTCGCCAGGGTCCTTTATCCGTTTCGCGAAGCAGGATACTGCTATATGTTGACCAGCGAGGCGGATTAAGGGTCATTTTTTTTTTGGTACTGGGTTTATCCCGGTGATACCATTTGTGGTATATAAATGTTTTTTCAGGTACGGGGTCAAATGAGGTAAAGCAAGATACTTTGCCGATTTTGATGGAAAAAACAACTGCTGAATTATAGGGGGTATATTCTTTGATCTCCTCGCACATCGCGGCCTGTTCAAGGGTCAGCTTTTTTACAATCCGGCCGGGTAAAATAGTCTTGCTATTTTGAGCAAATCCCCAGGAAGCGAGAAAAAAGGTGATACTAAGCAGTACAATAATGGTTGTGTAAAATGTATGTCTCATGGCCGCATCTCTATCAAAGGTGAGATATAATTATGTTTATCTTTCACTTAAAACCAATCCTCATGTTTTAGCAAGTAATAAAATCGCTTCGCGTTTTTCTGTAAAGCGGCTGCGCCGCTTGATAAGAGGAAACTACATAGTGCTCGAAGGTATTTATGGATGGACACCAATTAACCCTCTTGACTTTATTGCTCCAAACTTCAATATTAAGAAGGACGATAAAATGCAAAACAAAAGGGCGTGCTGCCGAGAGGTTAGCCTATGTCGGTACTAAAGAACAAGAAAATTCAAATTTCTGCAGGGATCTTTTTCGTTTTAGGTATCATTGTAGCTGTTGTTATTATATTCACCGGTAATGACTATACAACCGGAAAATCCAAATCTGCTCCGGTTCTCAAGAGTCAGGAAGGTTTCACCTTTTTTGATCTTGGTGTTGATTCGGAGTTGACGGACAATATTCGGGACGAATTGAGAGACAAACTGGGCTCCGATGCTATCGAAAGGCGCAGCCCCCTTGACCTGACCATCAATTACAAAGGATTTATACAACAATATTTCAAAGAATTGGACGAACTAAATAAACGATTAAACTTTCCTCCTGGAGAAAGGGTAGAACATAATACGATAAAATTAAGGTACCGGTATGCCCAAAGAAAGAAAGTGCCTTTTAAATATGTAGAACTGGTATTTTCAGGCTACACAGAAAAGCCCTTGCTGTTTAAAATATCATCAAGAAAAGAGGGATCATTTATCATTGACACCATC
>JAQYVG010000385.1 GCA_030145595.1 Desulfobacterales bacterium
TTGAAAGCAAACACTTGAACCCTTGACCCCTTGAATCCTTGGACCCTCTTCTCCAACTAAATTGGAGAAGAACCAAAAATATTAATCTAATTTTTATTTAAAGTGATGTCAACTGCAACCTACCCCGAATATTTAAATTTGAATTCCCCGCTGCTTGACGTAGCGAAGTGAAGATCCCGCTTACCGGGGACGGAGCTATGTGAAGATCCCGCCGTAGCGGGGCAGCGCTGGATGAATTCAAATGAAAGATAAAATCGTAAAACGATTTTATTGGACAATACTGACGAATTTTGAGAATATATATAGAATACACTTTTTACCACCACAGATTCAGATAGAATGTCCGGGCAAAAGCCCTATAAAGGTTAATTTCATGAATCCTTTTGCCTATCGCACAACCGCACTGGCCGTAAAGACGCTTGCCGGCCTTTCAAAGGCCCAAATTAATATTCATGGTAAAGAAAATATTCCTGAAGGGTCTAAGATTTTTGTAATTAATCATTTTACCCGGATTGAAACCCTCTTTTTGCCGTATCATATCCACAAATTAACCCGCATTCCGGTCTGGTCGCTGGCCGACTATGAGCTATTCAAGGGCTCCTTGGGAGTTTTTCTCGATAAGGTCGGTGCGGTTTCAACCCGCAATCCAGACAGGGACCTTCTGATTATCAAAAGTCTGCTAACCGGTGAGGCCGCGTGGATAATATTCCCCGAAGGCCGCATGGTTAAGAGTAAAAAAATTATTGAAAAAGGAGATTTCATGATTTCCTTTGCCGGCGGCAAGCACCCTCCGCACACCGGAGCGGCCACGCTGGCTCTGCGGACGGAATTTTACCGGCAGCGTCTGCAACGGTTGTCGCAAGAAGATCCTGAAGAGGCCAAACGTTTACTGGACCTGTTTGAGATCGATTCATTGGAGCCGGTAGTAAATAACAAGACCTCCATTGTCCCTGTTAACATCACTTATTACCCGCTCAGAGCCCACGAAAACATGTTAAGCAATCTGGCCGCTTATCTTGTGGAAAATATACCCGAACATATCATCGAAGAAATCATGACCGAAGGTACCATGCTCCTATCTGGAGTAGATGTGGATATAAGATTTGGAGAACCGATTGAAATAAAAAAATTCATGAAAGACACAACTGTTAAGAGCGATATCAGTGCCAAGCATCGTATCGATTTTGATGACCCCATTCCATCAAAACAACTCCTGTGGAAAGCGGCTCTGAGTATCATGCAGCTTTACATGTCGTCCATATACAGCATGATCACCGTAAACCACGATCATATTTTTGCATCGCTGCTCAAGCTGATCCCTTATACAAGTATTAATGAGCACGATTTCAGACGAAGGGCATTCTTGGCAGCAACATGCAACTTGGAAAAAACGGGGGTTTTTCTGCACGACAGTCTCAACGACGACCAGACGCACTTGCTCAGCGATGATCGTTTTAACAAGTTCAAAGATTTCATAGCGGTGGCCCTGGAAAAAGAAGCTATAAAGCAGAAAGGCAAGATGTTCATCAAGGATGCCTCGACATTTATTTCCACATTTGAATTTCATCGCATCCGCATTGACAATCCCGTCGCGGTTATCGCCAATGAGGTCGAACCACTGACATTGCTGCAGCGCAGGATAAAGAGAATTGCCCGGCTTCCGGGATTCTGGCTGAGGCGTAAAGTTGTTAAACAGCTGCTTGCACAATCAGTTTCTGAGTTTGAAAAAGACTATAACTCCTTTTTTGTGGAAGGCGAATCCAAGCCCAAAAAAGTCGGCATGCCCTTGCTTATCAAGAGGAGATCGCGCGATACCGGGGTGCTTCTTGTTCATGGCTACATGGCTGCCCCCCTTGAGGTTAAGCAACTGGCGACTTATCTTGGTCGCATGGGTCTGTGGATATATGTACCTCGCTTAAAGGGTCATGGCACTTCTCCGGACGACCTTGCAACCAGAACTTATCATGACTGGATGGTCTCGGTTGATAAAGGCTATGCTATTCTCAGCAACACTTGTAAAAGAGTAATCGTGGGAGGATTTTCCGTTGGAGCAGGCTTGGCACTGGATCTTGCTGCCCGGGTCGATGATGTCCAAGGAGTTTTTGCAGTTTGCCCCCCCATGAGGCTTCAAGACTTTTCCTCAAAATTTGTCCCTGCCGTGGATGCCTGGAACCGTTTGATGGAGAAAGTACGCCTTGAAGGTGCCCAAAAAAAGTTTGTTGAAAACAGCCCGGAAAATCCTCACATCAATTATTTTCGCAATCCGATTTCCGGCATAATGGAACTTGAACGTTTTATGGAAAAACTGGAACCCAAATTGTCCGGCATAAAAGCTCCGGCGCTTGTAGTTCAATCTTTAGGGGACCCGGTGGTCGCTCCGAGTGGCTCCAGAAGGGTGTTCGATCTATTAGGTTCGGAAGATAAAGTTTATATGCTGTTTAATTTTAATCGCCACGGCATTATTTTGGGCGAGGGAGCCCAAAAAGTTTTTAAAGCGATAGGGGATTTTATACAAAATCTGAATTGATGAATTCGTAAAAAGTCGAATTCATCACGTTTTAGGTTTTACGTGTTAAGTTTTAGGTTATTATTTTACGATTATTTGTAAATACTTAAAACCTACAAAGGCGGGTAAACCTTTCGCTTATAAAATCCCGCAAGCTTGCGGGAATTATATAAAATCGTAAAGCGATTTTATTGGGACAAGCATTTAAGTAAAAACTTCTGCCAGACAGCGAAGTATTCGTTGCCGCCCACAAGGTAAGTATCATTATGATCCGCTCCCGGAACTTCATAAAATTCCTTTGAGGA
>JAQYVG010000386.1 GCA_030145595.1 Desulfobacterales bacterium
TTCACGGATTTTATAGTATTTTATCTGTATCTGTGTAGATCCGTTTAATCTGTGTTATCCGCGTTCCATTGAACCCGGAACGCAGAACCCAGAACGGTTACGTTTTATTAATTAAATGTTCAAATAGAGCGATCGCTTTTTGATCGTCCCATTTGCGGGGGCCAAAAGCTTTTCCGATGATTGTTCCATCCCTGTCTATAATAAAAGTATTCGGAATACCCCTGATCCCGTAGGGAGACATTAGCTCTCCGTCAGAATCCAAAAGGGCTGTGAACGTTAAGTTATAATCTTTGAAAAATTTTTTCACCGCGGAGGCAGGCTCGTTCAAACTGACCGCCACCATGGCAAAATCTTTATCTTTAAAGCGTGCATATAATTTCTGCATCGAAGGCATTTCCTCACGACAGGGAGAGCACCATGTCGCCCAGAAATTTAAAAACACTATTTTGCCTTTGAGGCCGGAGAGAACAATTTTATTGCCATTTATGTCCAAAAGGTTGAAATCAACCGGCGGAGCTAAGTTAGGTACTTTGGTAACTCCCATGTCGCGCAATAAACGGTCTATTTCACGGCTGTCCGTATTTTCCTCTGTTAATAAAGTGCTTTCAGGCTTATCGGATGAAATAATCATGTAAGCTGTCAGGGCTACAGCAAAAAGCAAAAACGTTATGGCCCATGTTTTCTTTTTCATCACATTTTACAAAGCAAATTTGTTTAAAAACGTCAGATAGCCGGGAATTAAAACCAGTGTATTGGTAAAAATCATTAAACCCAGAACCACCATAATGACGCCGGTAATTTTTTCAAAAAGCCCCAGATGCTTTTTTATCCTGTCAAAAAAGTTAAAAAATTTGTTCACTCCAAAAGCCGTTAAAAGAAAAGGTATCCCCAGACCCAGAGAGTACGCCGACAACAGCAGAATGCCCTGGTGGACATCTTCCAGGGTACCGGCGTACGCTAAGATACCGCCCAGAATGGGACCTATGCATGGAGTCCAGCCAAAGGCAAATGCCGCCCCTACAAGAAATGCCCATACAAGTCCCAGCTTGTTATCCCCGACATTGAATCTTGCTTCTTTAAAGAAAAAGAGGGGACGAATTAGGCCGATCTTAAAGAGCCCGAAGATAATGATTACCAGCCCCGCTATTTTAGTAAGAAAAGTAATTTTGTCCGACAGCATGGCCCCTATCCAGGTTGCCGAGGCACCCAGCAGGATAAACACAGCGGAAAATCCGGCGATAAAAAAGATGGCGTTGAGAATCACAGAGAACTTTTTTTTGTTCAACAGCGCAGAGCCGCTATAACCCTCTTTTATCTCCTGGATAGAAACACCGGATATAAACGAAACGTATCCGGGAACCAGGGGAAGAACGCATGGAGACAAAAACGATAAGATCCCGGCAGCAAATGCCATCCATATGGTAATGTCGGTAGTCATAATTTACTTGTAAAGAACACTCGGGGTGCCCCGGGAAAGTTCCAGTTGAATTGAAATCGTCCCGGTTTTCGGAACAACCACGGCCTGTTTTATTGTTTTTAACTTTTCGTGCCTTGTTTTGATAAAGTATTTTCCAGGAGGAATATCCGTTAAACCGGTGAAACCATACTCTTTCAGGTAATTTGCATCCGGTATTTCAAACCTGCCCTTGGCATCCGTTACGGCAAAATATGGATTTTTCATTACCATAATGTAGGCCGCCATTTCAGCGTGCACGTCACATCGAACCTCCACCATACCAGGCTTGTCGAAAAGAACCGTTTTAACCTCACCCGGCTCGTAGCTGCCCAAATTGAACGGCTTTGTTCGGGAGAGTGAAAATACATTATGGTCTACCTTGTCATTATTGGGAAATTGGATCGTTGCACCGACCGGAATGGGCAAAATATGGGGGATAAAGGTCAGGTTTTGCTGGTCCATGCTAAACTTGGTCTTAGAAAGATCCACAAAGGCCGGAGGTGCCTTGGTCAGGTATACAAGAATGTTCGCCGGAGAACGTAAACCCCTCACTTTTACTGTTCCCGAAATCCCCCCGGCCATCGCCGGGCCCGGAAGACACAAGGCCAATAAAGCGATTAATAAGGTTATGGTTATAAAGTATTGCTTCAATTTTCTCCTCCAGTTGGTATAATTTAACTTGAATTACCAGATGCTGCTGGTGATTAATATATCTTCGGCGACCCAATTCTTCTTTTTTGCCAATGTTTTAATAACCGGCCGATAAATGAGCCTGGCCTCGGCAGTCGGTTCATCCTCGGGATCATCCAGGGCAAATACATATTCAAGGGTAACGGTTGTTTTTGGTCTAACACGCGTATCCGAGGCGATTTTCGTGGCGCGCCAAAACGGCACATTCAGATTGCCGTTGTCATCCGCAAGCACTCTGGCAAACATCGCTCCCGGACGACCTGCATAATTGCCCTTTTCAACCTTGCCGGTGCCGGCCCATTTGGGGAGCAGACTTCCTTTGATCATTTTCAAGGGTTTTTCGTTTGAATCCACAGCCTTTAGCAACAACATCACGCTGCGCATGGTTTCTCCGGTGGGCACCCAGTGGCCGCCATTGGTGTTAGTGATAAAGACATTGATGCTCAAGCGGTTACCGGTTACCTTCCCCTCGAGTTCCATTGACAGCGCGGTTTTAAGCTGAATCTCGGTACCACCGTCAAAATGGTGGGGACGGATGTTTTGGGGTGAACGGTAGGTGCCCCACATCTCCCTGGCCTGCCCGTCTATAACGTAATGATCGTACGGCAGCATCTCTTTGCGCC
>JAQYVG010000387.1 GCA_030145595.1 Desulfobacterales bacterium
CGAGCTCAGTCGAGTCGCAGCGGGGAATTCAAATTGAAAAATGGAGTGGTTTTGACGGAAAATTTTACGACGGCTGATATAGTTTGTGAAAATTTATGGATACATTGCATTGACAAATTGCATTGGTGGAACTATTTTATTTGAAATTCAAGAATTTCGTTATAAAGCATTGTTAAAAAGGAGAACATTATGATTGAGGTAACAGAATCAGCTTCAAAACAGATTGCCGAGTATTTTAAGGATAAAGAGATTGCTCCGGTGCGGATTTTTCTAAACTCGGGCGGCTGAGGTGGTCCTTCGCTGGCAATGGCTCTGGATGAGCCCAAAGAGAGCGATGATGTATATGAGATCGATGGTTTCAAATATATTGTAGACCAGGAATTCATGGAAAAAGTGAAACCTATCAAAGTAGATTTTACAGAGATGGGATTCAAACTCGACTGTGAAACAGATTTCGGAGCAGGAGCAGGGGAAGGCTGCAGCGGTTGCGGCACAGCAAGCACTTGCTAATGATTAGGCAAGTTTGATTCGGATTTAAGGCAGCACGAAATGAGTGCTGCCTTTTTTTTTCTATAATTCGTAACAGTTTAGCTATCTTAGACAGGATACTGATTTATGATATACAGGAACTGTACTTTCTTGTTTTTTATAATATCAAGTCAATCCTGTAATCCTGTCAAATATCTTGTCCCGGTGAACTATTACAATAATTCTTGATGATATATTCGGGATAGCTGGAGGTGCCAAATGAAGATCTTTATTACCGGAGGGCTCGGCTTTATCGGCAGGCATCTGTCAAATTTCCTCTTGCGCCAGGGGCACCAGGTCACCGCTGTCGGAACCCGTCCTATCCAGAATCTGATCAACGACGAAAAATTTCGTTACATATCAGCAGACACCACCCGCAAAGGGGCCTGGCAGGATGCTTTGCAGGATACAGATGCAGTCATCAACCTGGCCGGCCGGCCGATATTCAAACGTTGGACTAAAAGCTACAAAAAACTTATTTATGAGAGCCGTATCTTAACGACACGCAACCTGGTCGAATCTTTGCCTGCAACTGAACAGATTGTACTTTGCAGCGCTTCCGGCATAGGCTACTACGGAGACAGGGGTGATGACATCCTGACTGAAAATGAACCTGTTGGCAGTGATTTTCTGGCCGGCGTCAGCCGGGACTGGGAAACGGAAGCGTTGCATGCCAAGGAAAAAGGGATAAGGGTCGTGACCACACGTTTTGGGGTCGTTTTCGGCAAGGATGGCGGGGCCATGGAAAAAATGGTTCCCGCATTTCGTTTTTTTATGGGCGGCCCCATGGGAAGCGGCAGACAATGGTTCCCCTGGATACACATTGATGATCTTGTCTTAGCCGTTAAATTTGTTCTCGAACATAAGGATATTAATGGACCGGTTAACTTCTGCGCTCCTAACCCGGTCAGAAACCGGGATTTTGCGAAGGCTATGGGGCACGTTCTGCGCAGGCCGGCCATTATGCCGGCGCCGTCTTTCATGATGCGCCTGGTCATGGGAGAATTTGGAGATTTGATGCTGTTCAGTCAGCGGGCGATGCCCGAGAAGCTTTTGAGTTGTGGTTTTACTTTTAATCATCCTGAAGTCGAGGGTGCCATCAGGGATCTAGTAGGAACGTAAAGAACTCATCTGCTTCACTCAGAGCAGGGTATACAGATACGCTCACCTTTATCCGTGGCGATCATTTTTGTTGACATTGTCATTTCGCTGCACATTGCACATGCCAGGGAGCGTGCCAGCGGCGCAAACGGGGGTGCAATAAATTCGACTTCCTTGGTCAAAAATACATCATCAAAGGGTTTTGAAAGAAGGTCAACGGCCTTTAGCAGTTTTTGCCGCCATTTTTCATGTTCGGCGGCAGTGCCGGCAGAAATAGATGCATCCAGTCGCTCAAATTCTTTTTTGAATTTACCTTTGTACAGGTAGGTTTTGGTGCGGGAAAAGCGATAGGCTTTTTGGCTGGTGCGGTTCAGGATCGTATAGGCGTTTTTTCCGTAATCCTTTAAGATCAGATTGCCTTTGCCGGTTGAAGTACCTAACATGCTTTGCAGTGCATCCACTGCGCATGAATCGTTTTCGCAGATAGCTACGATCTCTTCGTCCCTGGAGCGCTTTAATTCAAGTATATCTGCAGCGGCTTTTGCAACCAGATATCCGTAAACAAGTCCGGGGCAAAGATGCCCGTGAAATTCGATGCATGGTTTAAGGTCATCCGGCAATTCAAATTTTGTATTTTCAGTCTTTTCCATGGGGGAAACTCCTAACCCGGACAAGTCCCGCGAGCGGGACAGGCCGAAACCAAAAAATATTTTGGACAGGATTACAGGATTGACTTGATTTTATAAATAAACAAGAAAGTACAGTTCCTGTATATCATAAATCAGAATCCTGTAACTACCCTATCATTTCAAAGCCACACAAAAAATATACTTAAAAGGTCGCAAGTTGCATTTTGACATTTCATATAAACTGGAGTTAGAATTGTTATTGTATTAAATTCTGAATTTAAAAATGTGTTTTATTATAGTCTGATTGGACTATCATGTAATTACATGTTTTTACAGGATTTGAGTTTTGTTGATTAACAGGAAATAAATAATTTTGTTCATCCCTGGCCCAGACCGATCACCAATACTCTATACTCAAAAAGTTAAGTTTTAATGTATGGTTCTTCTCCAATTTAGTTGGAGAAGAGGGTCCAAGGATTCAAGGGGTCAAGGGTTCAAGTGTTTGCTTTCAA
>JAQYVG010000388.1 GCA_030145595.1 Desulfobacterales bacterium
AGTTACACAGACGAGCCCTTTGTCCTTTACATTAAAAAATAGTGATTGTTCCCCGCGGACACGAATGACAATCGGTAAATCAAAAGCAACGCCTGCACATCCCTCATAAAGTCTGTTAATATGACCCACCTTTAGCTGAACCAACTTGCCTTGGTGAGGAATCCGGTTGCTGGCGCCAGGGGTGATAAATTCTCTTCGATTTAATTCGCTCATACTTCCCCCTTTCCTAAAAAGCAGATGATTTTTAGCCTTTAAAATTACCAAAAAATAAGCCCCCAAAGAAATTATTCAGCTTCTCTGGAGGCTTCTTATCGGCAGCTTGAGAAAAACAACCATTTTCATGGCGCTCCCTATCTCTATGAAGAGGTTTGATGCCGGAATACAAAATGTAATTTTAGACTATGAGCTAACATTCAAAATAGATGCTATAGTTTTTTATGTCAATCTCTATTTCAATCCATTGGTGAAATTAGCTTTATCACATGGAGGTAGAATATATTAGCACCAAAGTTTGCGGATATGAAACCCAGCCTAACGCAACGTGGGTGTCGGAATATTACATTTGAGATATGAAAACAATATCACAATGATTTATTAACACAGCTGGATACCGATACGTTGGAGTGATCCACGGTTTTAGCAACGCAAAGACGGTTGTGTTACATGGCAAATACATGGAGCCCGACTGATTTTGTCAACACCGCAATATATTGTTGCAGGCCATCATTTACTAAATTCACAGAAATATGACTTGACCTAATATACCACAATGTGGTATGTAGCGTTTGCTGTTATATATTCGATCCCCAACCTGATCTGAAGCGCGTTTTTTTTATGGAATCGAGGCGGGTCCTGCAGTTCATATTACACCCCTCTGATCCATCCATTTTTTAATATTTTTAATTAATTTAAATCCCTAATAAGAGATGACATCATTAGCTAGTGTCCGTCCATAAATCGGCAAAAATGAGATTTCTTGGCGTAAAAAAATAAGTGTTCCGGTAGCAACAGCTCAGGGATGACGATGGACTTCAATCACCGAATGAGCATTTGCTCATAACCACCGTTTTTGGGCACACCTCTCCTGCTATCGGAGACAGAATCAAAGAAAAGTTATACTTCTATACTGCTTGCTTTCGCGCAAGCGTCAGCAAGTTGGCCGATACGATGGAGGCCCATACATAACTTTTGAACGAACGTAGACCTTTCCAGGTGCAGCGAGTCATTCCAAAACAGCGCTTAACCCAGGAAATGCCGGACTCAATACCGGCGCGGAATCGACGCAGGCGATCGTAGACCCATTGACTGCGACACATGTCTTCAACTTCCAGACCGCGCTTTTTGGCAAAACAGACATCTTTGATCTGCTTTTCTTTAGCCTTGTTCAAGTTGTCTTTGGAAGCAAAACCGCCGTCAAGAGCTACTTTCAGCGGGTATCTTCCGTACAGCAGCTTTTGACGATCAAGCATATCGACTGTTAAACTACTGTCAGCCGGATTGCCGTCAACAATGAGGCAATCGACAATCAGATTTGATGCGCCGCCGGTCAGACAAATTTTATGGCCAAAGAATGTATCGCGGCGGTCTTTAACAATGATATCAGTATGCGTTTCAAACAGGGAGACAACCTTGTCCGAGGCTGGGACGTTTTCTCCCAACAACACGCGCCGTTGGGTTTGATCAACAACACGCGCTGCCAGTTGGCAGTAACGATTCAAATCAAGGCGTAGCGCAAGCAGTCCATTTCTGATTGAGGCCACTTGATCGATTGCTTCAATTGCGCTCTGAGCGTAGCCTATGGACTTGTTTGTCACTTTAATCAAATCGACATACTTGCTTTTTCGATCCTTTTTGCTGCGACTGTTCATGATACCCAGCAGGCGTCTTTTGGCTCGTCTGCTGTGATCTTGAAACAATACACGTAATCCGAAATCTTCTTTTGATCGATGAAGCAAGCGTGTCAAGACACGAACGGAATCCCATAGCAAGCTGGAATCAGTGGGTTCATGAATATTGGATTCAACAACGGTACAGTCGATGCGAACCTGACGCCCCTTTTCGATCTTTTCATCGGAGGCGTACTGAACAAGTTCAGCGTTAATGGCTTCCCACGTTTGAGGTGACAGGGCCTTGACGTTTTTATTCAGCACGGATTTCTTGAATCCTTTATCAGCAATACCGATGCGCATAAAGCGCCGTAAACTATTTGAATCGACAATATGAAATGCCAATTCCTTATAGGTAAAGTTGAGCATTTGCTTGACTATAGCAGCGCGGACAACTTGATCGGCAGTCATTCCCCGCGCACCGGATCTATGGGCCTTTTTGCTGACTTCACAAAGATCTTGCATCGCCAAATCACAGATGGTAGGGTTGGCATCCAAGATGCGGCTGATGTTTTCCAATTCTATCGATTGAGGATGATCGGTTGCTGCAGGCATCAACGGCATTTGTTTTTTACTCTTTTCGCGCATTTTGTGGTGGCTCCTTTTTTCATTTTGGTAGTAATTTTAATCGGTTGCAGATTATCTTTTACTACCAATGAAAGATTTTGTCCACCATAAAATGCGTTTTTTTTATAAATATCAATAGGTTCCTATCGTGGATGGGCACTAGATAAATCCTTCGCAAACATAATGTGATTTCAATAAATAGGTACTAGGCTTTTTCCTATACTGCGCTCGGAAAAAATGGTCCCAGCGGGGCAGCAATAGCGCAGTTCATTGCTATAGGTTTCAGGTGTCAGGGACCT
>JAQYVG010000389.1 GCA_030145595.1 Desulfobacterales bacterium
ACGCCTCGGACGAAAACCCTTGTGCGGCCTTGCTCATCGAAAAAATATCTCATTTATGAATTGGAAACTGCTTAGTGTTCAAATTTATTTATGGATGGCACTAAGACACAAATGTCAGTGATCAGTTATCGGTTATCAGTAATCAGCTTTCCTTTACTGATCACTTCTCACTGATGACTGTTCACCCGTAACTGGCTTAGTGCCTTGGTGGCTGAAATATTATCAACCCTGAAGTTTGTGTCGCAGCACATCAAGCGCCGCTATGGCAAAGATCTTTTTTTTCATCAGCCGGTTGCCAAACGGAAAATTAAACCGGTAGGCTTCAGCAGAGCTGTCTGTGGCCAGGCCGACACAAACCGTTCCAACCGGTTTGTCGGCACTTCCGCCGGCGGGTCCGGCAATACCGCTGGTGGCCAGGCCGTAAGTTGCTCCCACAATGCGCCGGGCTCCCTGGGCCATCTCTTTTACAGTCTCTTCGTGCACGGCACCGCAACGATTTATGGTATCTGACGAGACTCCTAATATCTTCTTTTTGGCGTCGTTGGAATAGGTAACACCTGAAAAGATAAAATATTCAGAGCTGCCGGGAACATTGGTCAACCAATGGGATATGAGTCCACCGGTACAGCTTTCGGCAACAGCCAGCGTCGCCTTTTTCTGACCAAGAAGCTCTCCGATGATAACTTCCATGGCTTTACCCTCAACCGAAAATACATTGCGTCCAATTTTATCCACAACCCATGCGGAAGCCTTTTTCATCAACTGACCGAGACTATTTTCATCTTTGTCCCGGCCGTAGAGCTTCACCTGAATCTCTGGAAATTTCGCGCGAATACCGAGTATCAGATCGGGGAATTCGGATGCAAAGCCGTCCAGCCGCTCACCGGTTGCTGCTTCGGTCAAACCAAACGTAGCAATAGTCTTCACTATCCTGACATCTTTATCTATACCCTGGATTTTCTCTATCCGAGGCATGACCACATCCGCAAGCATACGCTGCATCTCAAACGGTACGCCGGGAAGAAAGAAAAACACGCATTGTCCGATTTTCAGACAAAAGCCGGGCGCGGTTCCCACTGGGTTGTTAAGGCATTCGGAACCTGCGGGCAGCATGGCCTGTTTTTTGTTGGATGGGCTCATGAAGCGCTGACGTGCCTTGAACAACGCTTCAATGGCATTAAGAGCCGTCGTGTCTAAAGCCAGTTCAACTCCAGCCGCTTTTGCGGCGGCCTCTGTCGTAATATCATCTGACGTAGGACCAAGTCCTCCGGTAACTATCCCGATGTCTGCCCGGCCGCCGATCTCTTGCAGTATGGAAACCAGCATATCCAAATCATCGCCCACGCAACTGTGCCTGACAACTTCAAGGCCGGCTTCTTGCAACTCTTGGGCGATATGGGCTGAGTTGCTGTCAATAGCGGTTCCGGTGAGGATTTCATAACCCGTAGCAAGAATTTCCGTAATCACTTGAAGACCTCGTATATTGCATTCACCTGGCGGCACAGCCTCTCAAACTGGTCCGGGTAAAGCGACTGGCTCCCATCACTTAAAGCTTGATCCGGAGCGTGATGCACTTCCACCATCAGGCCGTGGGCTCCGACAGCCACAGACGCCCGGCTCAAAGGGATAATCTGATCCCGGCGTCCGGCAGCATGACTGGGATCGATTATAATTGGAAGGTGGCTTTCTTTGCGTACCACGGGAACAGCCGAAAGATCGAGTGTGTTGCGGCTGTGATGCACAAACGTTCGTACCCCCCTTTCACATAAAATCACATCAAGATTACCCCCTTCCAGAATGTATTCGGCCGCCATCAGCCATTCGTCGATGGTAGCCGCCATGCCTCTTTTGAGAAGAACCGGTTTTTTGGCCCGTCCCGCCCGCTTCAGCAGACTGAAGTTTTGCATGTTGCGGGTGCCTATCTGGATTACATCGGCGTAATGCTCCACCAGATCAAAGGTTTCAAAATCCATTACTTCAGTGACAACCGGCATTCCTGTCGTTTCACGCACCCGCGCCAGGATCTTCAATCCTTCTTCGCCCAGTCCCTGAAAGGAATACGGAGACGTTCGGGGCTTAAAGGCCCCGCCTCTGAAAAGATGAGCACCTTTGCGTTTGACCTGCTCGGCGATAGTCAATGCCTGCGATTCGCTTTCAATAGCACAGGGTCCGGCAATGATATTCAGCTCGCCGCTGCCGATAGATACGTCACCGACCTGAACCACAGTGTCTTCGGGTTTAAACTCACGACTCACCAGCTTATAGGGCCGGGTAACGGGAATGGCGTCCCTGACGCCCGGCAGGCCTAAAAAAAACGCGGCATCCACCGGCCCTTTGTTATTCAAGATACCGATGGCTACTCTTTCCCCTCCCGGGATGGGACGGGCTGAGTATCCTCTTGCTTCAATAGCCGCCACCACGGCAGCGATTTCTTCAGGGTTTGCCTTTTGATCCATGACTAATAACATAGCTGCTCCTTTTATCTGAAAATTTGTTCTATTGTTAATGCCCAGGTATTTTGCCACAAAGGCACCAAGGTCAGTAATCAGTTATCGGTTATCAGTAATCAGTGTTCCCTTACTGATCACTGTTCACCCGTGACTGCCTTTGTGCCCATCCATAAACAATTTACAACATTAATAAGTTTCCAATTCAGAAATGAGGGATTTTTTCGATGAGCAAGGCCGCACAAGGGTTTTCGCCCGCTTGTCCCGCATGTATTTGGCGGGGAGG